>JAMPAE010000009.1:13372-20870 GCA_023667385.1 Ruminococcus sp. | reverse complement strand
ATCGTATCAATATTATTGACACTCCGGGCCACGTTGACTTCACCGTTGAAGTTCAGCGTTCACTCCGTGTTCTCGACGGTTCTGTAACCGTTCTTTGCGCAAAGGGTGGCGTTGAGCCTCAGTCTGAAACCGTTTGGCGTCAGGCTGATGAATATAAAGTTCCCAGAATGATTTTCGTCAACAAGATGGACATCATGGGTGCTGACTTCTATCGTGTTCTTGACATGGTTCATGAGCGTTTTAACTGCAATGCAGTTCCCATTCAGCTTCCAATCGGAAGTGAAAGTGACTTCAAGGGCATTATTGACCTTCTCAACAATGATGCAATCGTATATTACGATGACCTTGGTAAAGACACAAGACATGAGGAAATTCCTGACGACATGAAAGAGCTTGCTGAAAAGTATCGTACAGAGCTTATCGAAGCTGTTGTTGAGATGGATGAATCTCTCATGGAAAAATATTTTGAAGGTGAAGAACCCTCAGTTGCTGAGATGAAAAAAGTAATCCGCAAGGCAACCATTGCTAACGAAATGGTACCCGTAACTTGCGGTACTGCTTATCGTAACAAGGGTGTTCAGCCTCTCCTTGACGCAATTGTTGACTTCATGCCTGCTCCAACAGACATCGAATCAATCAAGGGCGTTAACCCCGAAACAGACGAGGAAGAATTCAGACATTCTTCTGACAGTGAGCCGTTTGCAGCTCTTGCATTCAAGATTGCAACCGACCCGTTCGTTGGTAAGCTTTGCTTCTTCCGTGTATATTCGGGAACAGTAAACGCAGGTACAACAGTTTACAACTCTGTTAAGGATAGCAGAGAAAGACTTGGTCGTATCCTGCAAATGCATGCAAATCACCGTGAAGACATTGATACTGTTTATGCCGGTGACATTGCTGCTGCAGTTGGTCTCAAAAACACAACAACAGGTGACACACTCTGTGATGAAAAGAGCCCGGTTATTCTTGAATCAATGAATTTCCCCGAACCTGTTATCCGTGTTGCAATTGAGCCGAAAACAAAAGCAGGTCAGGAAAAGATGGGCATTGCTCTTCAGAAGCTTGCTGAAGAAGACCCGACATTCCGTTGCTATACAGATGAGGAAACCGGACAAACCATCATCGCAGGTATGGGTGAGCTTCACCTTGAAATCATTGTTGACAGACTTCTTCGTGAATTTAAAGTTGAAGCAAACGTAGGTAAGCCTCAGGTTGCTTACAGAGAAACCATCCGCAGCGCATCTTCCTCAGATACCAAGTATGCTCGTCAGTCAGGCGGTAAGGGTCAGTATGGTCACGTTAAGATCAACATTGAGCCGAACCCGGATAAGGGCTATGAGTTTGTTAACAACATCGTCGGCGGTGCTATTCCCAAGGAATACATCGGACCTGTTGACGCTGGTATCCAGGGTGCAATGCAGTCAGGTGTTATCGCCGGCTACAGCATGGTTGACGTTAAGGTAACCCTCTTCGATGGTTCTTACCATGAAGTCGACTCATCAGAAATGGCATTCAAGATTGCCGGTTCAATGGCATTCAAAGATGCTGCTAAGAAAGCAAATCCTGTTCTTCTTGAACCGATTATGAAAGTTGTTGTTATTACTCCGGAAGAGTACATGGGCGATGTTATCGGTGACCTTAACTCACGCCGTGGTGAAATTCAGGGCTTTGAAGATCGTTCAGGCGTTAAACAGATCAACGCAAGAGTTCCGCTTGCTGAAATGTTCGGTTATGCAACCGACCTTCGTTCAAAAACTCAGGGACGTGGACAGTATGTCATGGAGCCGGACGGCTACAAAGAAGTTCCGAAGTCAATTTCTGAAGATATTATCAGCGTAAGAACTAAAAAGGATTGATAATTTCTCATAAAGGTCTTGAAATTTTTCAAGATTATTGTTAGAATAGACGTAATATAGTTACTCTATTAAAAAACTAAAATCAATATTGCTTATTACAAGGAGGAAATTCCAAATGGCAAAACAAAAATTTGAAAGAACCAAACCCCACGTTAACATTGGTACCATCGGCCACGTTGACCATGGTAAGACAACTCTTACTGCTGCAATCACAAAGACTCTTGCTATGAAGGGTTATGCACAGTTCGAAGCTTATGACATGATCGATAAGGCTCCTGAAGAAAGAGAACGTGGTATCACAATCAACACAGCTCACGTTGAGTATGAAACTGACACTCGTCACTATGCTCACGTTGACTGCCCGGGCCATGCTGACTACATCAAAAACATGATCACCGGTGCTGCTCAGATGGACGGTGCTATCCTCGTTATCGCATCAACAGACGGCCCGATGGCTCAGACAAAGGAACATCTTCTTCTTGCTCGTCAGGTTGGCGTTCCTTACATCATCGTATTCATGAACAAGGTTGACCAAGTTGATGACGAAGAACTTCTCGAACTCGTTGAAATGGAAATTCGTGAAACTCTTGACGAATATGAATTCCCGGGCGATGACACTCCGATCATCAAGGGTTCAGCTCTCAAGGCTCTCGAATATTCAGGCGACGACATCAACGCTCCTGAGCTTGCTCCGATTTGGGAACTCATGAACGCTGTTGACACTTACATTCCGACTCCGGACCGTAAGGCAGACCTTCCGTTCATCATGCCGGTTGAAGACGTATTCACAATCACAGGTCGTGGTACTGTTGCTACCGGTAGAGTTGAACGTGGTCAGCTCAAGACCGGTGAAGAAGTTGAAATCGTTGGTCTTACTGAAGAAAAGAGAAAGGTTGTTGTTACCGGTATCGAAATGTTCAGAAAGATCCTCGACTATGCAGAGGCAGGCGATAACATCGGTGCTCTTCTTCGTGGTGTTCAGAGATCAGAAATCGAACGTGGTCAGGTTCTTGCAAAACCGGGTTCAATTCACCCGCACAGAAAGTTCCGTGGTCAGGTTTACGTTCTGACAAAGGATGAAGGCGGCCGTCATACTCCGTTCTTCAACAACTATCGTCCGCAGTTCTATTTCCGTACAACAGACGTTACAGGCGTTATTACTCTTCCTGAAGGAACAGAAATGTGCATGCCTGGTGATAACGTTAACATGGACGTTGAACTTATCACAGAAATCGCTATCGAAGAAGGTCTTCGTTTCGCTATCCGTGAAGGTGGCCGTACAGTTGGTTCAGGCGTTGTTACAGCTATCAACGACTAATTAATTGCATAAAAATGCTCTCCTCATTTGAGGGGAGCTTTTTCATATACGAGTTGTTTTAAGCTGTTGGAAATATATAGAATGATAATTTATGTAACGAAATGACTTGCACAAATATGAATAAAGTGTTACAATTAATTGAAGCTGATGTAATTTTGCATTAAACGGAAGGTGAAATACGAATGAAAAAGCTATGGATGTCTATATTTATTGCAATCATCACAGTTGTTTGCTTGTTGCAGCTTGTGCCTTTTGGTGCGGCTGCGGCTGAAACAAAAACAGTAACGGTGAAGCTGTCAACCAATGAAGATGACGCTTTGATGAATTACATTACATTAAGAGATGCACTGAAAAAGGCAACAAGTGATAATGTTTTGAAAATTGTGCTGTCAAAAAAAGGAAAATATTATATTGACACAACAGGGGCAGCCTTGATAATAAGGTCAAACACCATTTTTGATTTAAATGGGTCAACATTGGTGCGAAGCGGAACAATGTTAAATCAGAATATGTTCCAAAATGCCGATTTAAACGGGAATCAAACTTTGGGAAAATATAGTCTTTCTCATGATATTACGATAACTAACGGAGCTATAGACGGCGCAGGAGATAAAGCAGAAATTGCAGTTAATCTGATTAATATTGGACATGCTGATAAAGTTGTGATTTCGCAATTAGAAGTTAGCAATGTATATCAAGGTCATTTAATCGAATTGTCAGGCTGTCGGAATGTTACGGTTGAGGATTGCGTATTTAATGGTTTTTATGGCAAGGTCAGTTCAGATAATGAAGCTATACAGCTTGATATAAGCAAAAAAGGATGGAATAATAAATACCTTTCAGATTCCACAATTTGCCGAAACATCACAGTGAAATCATGCACATTTAATAATGTTCCCACCGGTGTTGGAAATCATCACACTTTCACCGATGGCTATCACAATAAAAACATTACGATTAGCGGAAATAAATTTAACAATATGAAGAAATACAGCACACTTGGACCTGCTGTATATTGCGTTGGATTTGACAACAGCATTGTCAAAAATAATAGCATAAATGGATACTATTCAGACGGAATCAAGATTCTTTGCGGAAGTGTGGAAGTTTTTGGAAACAAAATTAACACAAAGTCAGTTAAAGGCAGTTCCGGAATATATATGACGGTTTCGAGCAGCTATATCCATAATGAGGATGATGAACCGGCGAGTCAACGCTCAAAGGAATATGTTAAGAGCGGGAAAATCTACAATAATACAATCAGTGGATACGGCAATCATGGTATAACAATAAATTCAAAAACTGTCATTGAATATATAAGAGAAAACAAAATCACAGGCGGTAAAGGCAACGGAATAAATATCAGTGATTCAACCGTCAAAAAAGATATTAGCAATAATGAGATTAAAAATTGTATATATTCTGATAACAACAATCTTGGCAGCGGTATTCGTGTTACATCAAATTCGCTTGTTCCAACGGTTAAAAATAACAACGTCACTTCATGTGACGGATATGGCATTGAACATTACAGCAAAAAAGTTGACGTTTGTGTGATTAACAACAAACTGAAAGACAATAAGCTTGGAGAAAAGAAAGTTTCCGGCGTTGGAACAATAAGTCCGGCTGCGGTTACAGGATTAAAAGCAACAAACATAAAATGCAATCAGCTTAAACTTGAATGGAATAAGGAAAAATATGTATCAGGCTATAGGGTGTATAAATACGATTCGAAAAATAAAAAATGGATCAAAATCACCGATACCAAAAACACGAATTGCACAATTAAGGATCTCAAAGCGGGCACCTCATATAAATATGCTGTTAGGGCTTTTGTAACTGTTAAAAATAAGACATATTGGAGTGCATATTACCCGACATTGACAGCTTCAACAAAACCGACAACGCCAAAACTTAAAGTTGCCGCAGGCACAAAGCAGGCAACACTCAGTTGGAACAAAATCAGCGGAGCAACAGGCTATGAGGTTTATATGGCAACGAAGAAAGACGGCAAATATGGAAAAATTGCAACAATCAAAAAGAATGCAACCGTGAAGTACACGAAAAAAGACCTCAAAAAAGGAACAACTTATTATTTTAAGGTTCGGGCTTATAAAACCTTTGGCGGAAAAAACGTTTACAGCGCCTATAGTGCAGTGGTGAGCGCAAAGATAAAATAAAGTTGAAAAGCACCTTGCAGCTTTGTGTTGCGAGGTGCTTTGGTTCTGAAAAAGATAAAAATTGGGGATGAGCATATTGCATGACTTTTGTCAAGGCAAATTACAAAAAATCGTTGTATATATTTTAACAATCTTGTGCTCAATTTTTTATGCAAACAGCCAAAAGTACAAAATATTGTGTTTTTTGCTTGACTTGACACTAAATAAAGACTATTATTAATAAGCACGCCGAGTGATTTAAGCGTGCTTTAAAAATGTTTGTGTATATTTTGCATATATTTTCCTCTTGATTTTGTGCAGTTGAACGAAAACACAAAATATAGTGTTTTTACATTGACAAACCACAAAATAAGAGGTATTATATTGTGGCTGAATAAGATTACATAAATCAGAGCGATTTTTATTTTGGAGGATTACATAAATGAAGGTTATTAAACGTGACGGCACAACTGTTGATTTTGACCGCACGAAGATTATCATAGCTTTGTCTAAGGCTAATGACGCAGTTGATGAAAGCGACAGAATCACAAATGCCCAAATGGAAGAAATTGCTGACTATGTTAACACGAAAAACAAAAAAAGAGTTCTCGTTGAAGACATTCAGGACATGGTTGAAGAAAAACTCATGGAAACCGGAAAATATAACCTTACCAAGGCTTATATCCTCTATCGCTACAACAGAGCGCTTATCAGAAAGGCTAACACCACTGATGATTCAATTTTGTCGCTCATCAAAAACAGCAACAAAGACGTCATGGAGGAAAACTCAAACAAGGATGCAGTTATGGCTGCAACCCAGCGTGATTTGATTGCCGGCGAGGTTTCAAAAGATCTCACACGCCGTGTTTTGCTTCCTGAATACATCTCTAAGGCTCACGATGAGGGTGCAATTCACTTTCATGATGCTGACTACTTTCTTCAGCCGATTTTCAACTGTTGCCTTATCAACATTGGTGATATGCTCGATAACGGTACTGTCATGAACGGCAAGCTCATTGAAAGTCCGAAGAGCTTCCAGGTTGCCTGCAACATCATGACGCAGATTATCGCTTCTGTTGCGTGCAGCCAGTACGGCGGCCAGTCGGTTGACATCAGCCATCTCGGTAAGTACCTCAGAAAGAGCAAGGTAAAGTTCCAAAAGCGTCTCACAGAAAGATTCAAGGGTGAACTGACTGAGGAGCAGATAGAACATATTGTTACTGAAAGGCTTTCAGATGAGCTTCGTTCCGGCGTTCAGACAATTCAATATCAGATTAACACACTCATGACAACAAACGGTCAGTCGCCGTTCGTAACCATTTTCCTCAACCTCAAAGAGGACGATGAATATATCGAAGAAAACGCTATGATTATCGAAGAAATTCTTCGCCAGCGTTATCAGGGTATCAAAAATGAAAAAGGTGTTTACGTAACGCCTGCATTCCCGAAGCTTGTCTATGTTCTTGATGAGCACAACTGCCTTAAGGGCGGCAAATATGACTATATCACCAAGCTTGCAGTTAAATGCTCATCAAAAAGGCTTTATCCGGACTACATCTCTGCAAAGAAGATGCGTGAAAACTACGAGGGCAACGTATTCGCACCGATGGGCTGCCGCTCATTCCTTTCACCATGGAAGGATGAAAACGGCAACTACAAATTCGAGGGCAGGTTCAATCAGGGCGTGGTAAGCATCAATTTGCCGCAGATTGCAATCATCGCAAGAGGCAACGAGGAAAAATTCTGGTCACTGTTTGAGGAAAGACTTCAGCTTTGTTTTGAAGCTCTCATGTGCCGCCACAATGCGCTTAAGGGTATTATTTCAGACACAAGCCCCGTTCATTGGCAGTACGGCGCAATTGCAAGGCTCAAAAAAGGCGAAACAATTGACAAGTATCTTTATAATGGATATTCGACTATTTCGCTTGGCTATATCGGTCTTTATGAATGCACAAAACTCATGAAGGGCGTCAGTCACACCGACCCAAGTGCAACCGACTTTGCGGTTAAAGTAATGAAAACAATGAATGAGCATTGCAAAAAGTGGAAAAAGGAAACCGGTCTCGGCTTTGCGCTCTATGGCACACCGGCTGAATCCCTTTGCTATCGCTTTGCGAGAATTGATAAGGAGCGCTTCGGCACAATTGAGGATGTAACCGACAAGG
>JAMPAE010000009.1:0-13272 GCA_023667385.1 Ruminococcus sp. | reverse complement strand
TTTGTGTTGATGATAAGCTGGTTTATATCGGTAAAAGCCACAATATGCTAACACGCGTTGCATAGCACTATGTGGGCATTCAGACCAACAGTGAAAGAAAGTACCGTATTTTATCTGAGGCGAAAAGAAAAGGGCACAGTATTAATTTTGATGTGCTGTATTATGCAAAGTCATAGAATTATTACGCCATTACAGAGGAGATAGGCGCAAAAGAGGGCGAGTATATCAGAAAACACAAACCCGCCCTCAACACGCAAATTCCGCGCGCCGACAACTGGCGCAAATACGATTACCGCCATATTGATACAGAAGTGATACTTGATTTTATCTTGAATGACAAAGCGGGAAACGGCTAACCGCCCCCACTTTGTGTCTGCTTTTGGATTGTTTGTTTTTTTATGAGGGCAGAGGGTGAAAACACTTACTGCATAATAGATATGAGATAATAAAACAAATGCAGTTTGTCACGATACGCGTTTTATCGTCAACGCCGTTTAAAGTTTTTGCTTTTTTCCATTTTTATGGATTGACTTTTAAATTCGCGCAAAATATTAAATTCTTCAATATCGCGCGATACGTCGGACACAAGCAAATTCAAATAATTCTGCGTTATTTCCAAACTGCTGTGTCCCAGTATTTTTTGAAGTGATACAACATTGCCGCCCATCAGTACCCATTTTTTTGCAAACGTATGACGGAATCTGTGAATACCAGTTTTATCCACGCCGCGCCTTTTATTGTAATCATACAAGGAATGATATAATGTGCTTTTGGCAAGTTTATATCCGTATTCATTGCAAAAAAGATATTCTTCGTCATCTTCTGCTTTTCTGAATTTTAAATATTCTTTCAGAATTTTCACAATATCGCTGTTCAACGGTATAACAAGCGGCTTTCTGTTCTTAGTTACCATTACATAAACTACATTTGAATCAAAGTCCAAGTCTTTTATACGGATATTAACCAATGAGTTTTGCCGCATGCCTGTTGAAAGCAAAAAGTTGACGATTACCCAGCTTTTATATTCCGTAAAACTGCATTTTTGCAAGTTCGGCTTTTTCATCAGCTTAATCAGTTCATCATCTGTATATGTTTCTGTTGGTGACTTGTCAACTTTGGACAATTGCAAATCCATTTTATCAAGCCAGCCCTCTTTCATAAAGAATCGTAGTATTGTTTTTAAATCTCTGCTGTATGTATACATCGAAACGTCATTTATGGCGGGATTCGCCCTCAGCACAATTTTATAGCCATCAAATGTATCTTCATTGATTTCAGCAATCAACATTTCTTTTGGAATGTATTTCCAAATTTGTTTTATGCTGTCTTGATAATGCTTGATTGTACCCTGCCGCAGATTTCTTGCTTCGCAGTTCAAGAGAAAATCTTCAAAGCCATCTTCAAAAGTCTTTGTGTTGCCTGTTGTCATTTTTAATTTTTTTACCATAAAAAATCCTCCGTTTTCCACTTCGGACACGTCACGATGATATGTGCTTAAATTTTCAAGCACAAAAAAATCGGACACGTCATCTTGATTTTTCTCAAAATAACGTGTCCAAAGTATTTTTTAGAAATTATGCTTAAAGTGCCGTCAAATAAGGCTGAAAAGCCTTTTATTTTGCACTTTCGGCAACTGCAACTGCGCAAGCAACTGTTGCGCCGACCATCGGGTTGTTGCCCATGCCGATAAGTCCCATCATTTCAACGTGAGCGGGAACTGATGATGAACCTGCGAACTGAGCGTCGCCGTGCATACGTCCCATTGAGTCTGTGAGACCATAGGAAGCAGGACCTGCTGCAACGTTGTCCGGGTGAAGTGTGCGGCCTGTGCCGCCGCCTGATGCAACTGAGAAGTAGCTTACGCCGTTCTCAAGTGCCCATTTTTTATATGTGCCTGCAACGAGGTGCTGGAATCTGGTCGGGTTGGTTGAGTTACCTGTGATTGAAACGTCAACGCCCTCCTTCTTCATGATTGCAACGCCTTCAAGAACATCGTTTGCGCCATAGCAGCGAACCTTTGCCTTTTCGCCGTCTGAATATGCCTTTTCCTTAACAACCTTGAGGTCGCCTGTGAAGAAGTCATATTCTGTCTGTACATATGTGAAGCCGTTGATTCTTGAAATGATCATTGCAGCATCCTTGCCGAGACCGTTAAGGATGACACGAAGCGGCTCTTTACGAACCTTGTTTGCTGTTCTTGCAATACCGATTGCGCCCTCAGCAGCGGCGAATGATTCGTGACCTGCAAGGAATGCAAAGCACTTTGTTTCTTCTTTCAGAAGCATTGCGCCGAGGTTACCGTGGCCGAGACCAACGTTTCTCTGCTCAGCAACTGAACCGGGGATGCAGAATGCCTGAAGTCCCTTACCGATTGTTGCAGCAGCTTCAGAAGCATCTGTGATGCCTGATTTGAGTGCAAGTGCAACGCCCAGAGTATAAGCCCAAACAGCGTTTTCAAATGCGATGGGCTGAACACCCTTGACAATTGACTCAACGTCAATACCCTTTGAAAGGCAAAGATCTCTTGCTTCTTCAAGTGAAGCAATGCCATATTCAGCAAGGCAAGCCTCAATTTTTGCTAATCTTCTTTCCTTGCCTTCGAATTTTACATCATTAGCCATTTTTAGAATCCTCCCTTTCTTAATTATTCTTCACGTGGGTCGATATATTTGGCAGCGCCATCAAAACGACCGTAGTTACCTGTGTTCTTCTTGAGTGCTTCGTCAGCAGACATACCGTGGCGGATGTCTTCAAGCATCTTGCCGAGTCTGATGAACTCATAGCCGATTACTTCGTCGTCCTCATCAAGAGCCATTCTTGTAACATAGCCTTCAGCCATTTCCATATAGCGAACGCCCTTTGACTTTGTTGAGAACATTGTGCCAACCTGTGAACGAAGTCCCTTACCAAGGTCTTCAAGGCCTGCGCCAACAACAAGGCCGTCCTCTGAGAATGCAGACTGTGTGCGTCCGTAAACAAACTGGAGGAAGATCTCTCTCATTGCAACGTTGATTGCGTCGCAAACCAAGTCTGTGTTGAGGCATTCAAGAAGGGTCTTGCCCGGAAGAATTTCAGCAGCCATTGCAGCCGAGTGAGTCATGCCTGAGCAGCCGACTGTTTCAACAAGGGCTTCTTCAACGATGCCGTTTTTAACATTGAGTGAAAGCTTGCAGGTGCCCTGCTGAGGTGCGCACCAGCCAATACCGTGTGAGAAACCGGAAATATCCTTGATCTCATAAGCCTTGACCCACTTTCCTTCTTCGGGAATCGGAGCCGGACCATGCTTCGGTCCTTTTGCAACCACGCACATTCTTTCAACTTCTTGTGAATAATTCATGTGTCAGTTCTCCTTTCGGAATATCAAATTTAATTGGTCGGAAACACGTTGTTTAACCGTTTCCTCGATTACCACTGATAATAATAACAAAATTTTGCAATTCTTGCAATAGTATCAATGAGATTTTTCAAATTTATTTTATTGTATACTTTTATGAATGGCTATGAATAAGTCCGAAAAGCGTAATATCACGCACATTCGAACTTTTTCCTCTTTAGCATACGTCAGTATGCCTGCATCGGAGAAAAATCCGACTGCACGCAATATTACGTTTTTCGGATGTAATGCAGTTTTGAAAGAGAAATTTTTTGTTATAGCAAGGAAGAAAGCACAGAAATGCTGACGCATTTCGAGCATTTCTGACGCCGCTATGGCGAAAAAGTACCTTTCAAAACCTTATTTATAGCCGTTTATAAAAGTATACTTTTCAATAACCGTGTAATTTACGGTTGTTTTGAATGAAAGCGTTGAAACCTTGCAGTTTGCGTCAACCTTAACGGGCGATTTCAGGCTCAGCGCAGTCAGCTCGCCGCCCTTTGCTTTGACGGTGAGTGTTGTGCCCTGATAGGTCTGAACGGCGTTTTTGACTTTGATTGGCTTTGTGACAATGCTTTGAAGCTTCACCGATGACATGACACGCTTGTTTCGGCTCGGCAGGGCTGTTGTTTTTCCGTCGTAATTCGCCTTTTCGCTGACAAGAACAATTTTCAGCGTCACCACACCGTCTTTGTTTTCATATGCAAACGATTTTATGTCGCAGCCCCTGACGGCGGAATCCTTGCCCATCGGCTCGATGATGTCGTTCGGCTTTGTGCTTGACCAACGGTTTGATGCAAAGGTATAATCCTGCGTGATTTTGCCGTCGTGCAGGTTCATCTGGTTGCTCACCGTGCTGAACAGCGATTGCTTGGAGCATGAAACCGCCTTTGTCTGAATCTCTTTGCTGTATTTCACGGTCATATCCGTGCGCTGTTTTGCCTTGTTGACTGCGGTGTTATATATCTTTGCCGCCTGCGCATTGGTGATCGGTGCACCTTTTTTGTGAGTAAATTCCGAAAACGCATTGCCAAGCTCACCAATTGCCTTGAAGCCTGTTTCATTGCGAAAAGCCCTGACCTTGAACGTATAAAGCCTGTTTGATTCAAGCTTGCCGCAGGTGAATGAATTTGAATCCGAGCTGCCGCACAAAACGAACTTTTCACGCTCTCTGTCATAGATATAAACCTGATAGCCGTTTGCACCGGTCACGGCTTTCCATGAAATTGTGATGCTGTCAAGCTCAATGTCCGTTGTGGTGATACCTGTCACCGTTCCGGGCGCAGTGGAAGCCGCAATGTCATCGCTCGGCTTGCCCCAAACGGTTTTGCCGCTGTCATTTTTTGCATATGCCCTGACCTTGAAGTTAAAGCTTGCACCGGCTTTCAAGCCTTTGATTTCAGCAGTGGTCTCACTTGTGCTTTTCACCGCAATTGCATAGTTGTCCTCTTTTTCGTCATATTGATACACTCTGTAGCCGTCTGCACCGCTGACCGCTTTCCACTTTAAGGTCACCGAAGCGTAGGAAGCATCGGTTTGCTTTGCCGCTTTGACCTGCTCAACCTCAATTTCTTTTTTCTCCTGCGCAGCAGAGGTAACCGCCTCGCCTGTTTCGCCGAACACGGCAAAGGTGCAGCCGAAAAGCGCAACAATGCAAAGAATAAATGAAACTGCTTTCTTCATCATTTAACCACCTGAAAACATTGATAAACATTATAATAGATATATTATACACCTAATGTCAACTTAAAATTTAACAAAATTATTGATAAATGCTTTTGTTCAAAGTATAATACTATCAATATAGAAATCAGAAAGGACGGAATTTTTCCGGCAGGATTTTTTCATGTTTGATTTTTTAACTCTTGCCCTCGCTGTCATCAAAACGCAGGTTGGCAACACTGAACATAACACACAGCAAATCATCAGCAAAATTGATTCGGCAAAAGCTTCCGAAGCAGACATCATCGTTTTCCCTGAGCTTGCTCTGACGGGGTACACCTGCGGAGATTTGTTTAACCAAAAAGCACTGCTTGACAGCACGCTTGACGGCTTGAAGCTCATCCTCAAAAAAAGCGTGGAAACTGATAAAATCATCATCGTCGGTGCGCCGCTCAGGCTGAACGGTCAGCTTTTCAACTGCGCCGTTGTCATTTTCGGCGGTCAGGTTAAGGGTATCGTGCCGAAAACGTTCATCCCGACAACGGGCGAATTTTATGAAAAGCGCTGGTTCTGCTCTGCTGAAGATTTAGCTTTCAATGCTGTCACTGAAAAACAAATGGGTATCAGCGATTCCGAAGCCGTTGTCAGCGTCGGAACCGACCTTGTGTTCTCATTCGGCGATGATGTGACGTTCGGCATTGAAATCTGCGAGGATTTGTGGACGCCGCTTCCGCCTGCAACATTCCTTGCCCTTGGCGGTGCAAAGCTGCTCATCAACCTTTCCGCAAGCAATGAAACCATCGGCAAGCGGCAATATCGCCGTGAGCTTGTTTCACAGCAATCGGCAAGAAACCTTGCCGCCTATGCATATGTCAGCTCAGGCAAAAGCGAATCCACAACCGACCTCATTTTTTCAGGGCACTCCATCGTTTGCGAAAACGGCGTCACTGTTGCGGAAAATGAAAACTATCTTGACGATGACTACATTTTATATGCCGACATTGACCTTGGCAAAATTAACCATGACCGCATGAAAAACAAGGCGTTCAAGGATTGCGCCGCACTTCATGCAAAGGCACATCCCTGCCGATACATCAAAATTGACGGCGATTGCTTTGGCAAAAGCCTTGCACAAAACACAAGCGTCAACCGCCTGCCGTTTGTTCCGTCAGTAAAAAAAGACCGCTATGACCGCTGCATTGCAATTTTTGAAATGCAGGTTGCAGGGCTTTGCAAGCGCCTTGAGGTCACGGGCTGCAAGCCTGTCATCGGTGTTTCCGGCGGACTTGATTCAACATTGGCTTTGCTTGTTTGCGCCCGGGCAATGCGCAAGCTCGGCAGACCGCTGACTGATGTCATCGGCATCACAATGCCCTGCTTCGGCACTTCAAGCAGAACCTACAACAACTCCCTTGAGCTGATGAAAACGCTCGGCGTTACCTCAAAGGAAATCAACATCAAAAAAGCCTGCATTCAGCATTTTGATGACATCGGTCAAAGTGAAACCGAGTTTAACCTTACCTATGAAAACAGTCAGGCACGTGAAAGAACGCAGGTGCTCATGGATTACGCAGGCAAAATCGGCGGCTTGGTTGTCGGCACAGGCGATTTGAGCGAGCTTGCACTCGGCTGGTGTACCTATAACGCCGACCACATGAGTATGTACGGCGTCAACGCAAGCATTCCGAAAACGCTTGTTCGCTGGATGGTTGACAGCGTGATTGATTTTGACATTTTCCCCGAAAGCAGTGCGGTGCTCAGGGATGTGCTTGACACGCCAATCAGTCCGGAGCTGCTTCCCCCCGACGCCGAAGGCAAAATTCAGCAGCAAACAGAAGAGCTTGTCGGTCCCTATGCGCTGCATGATTTCTTCCTCTATTATGTTCTGCGCTTTGGCTTTGAGCCTGAAAAAATCTTTTTCCTTGCAAAAAAAGCCTTTAACGGCAGCTTTGACAATGAAACAATTCTCAAATGGCTCAAATCATTTTACAGGCGCTTTTTCTCGCAGCAGTTTAAGCGAAGCTGCCTGCCTGACGGCGTAAAGGTCGGCAGTGTTTGCCTTTCGCCAAGGGGCGATTGGAGAATGCCGAGTGACGCCTGCGCCGCAATTTGGCTGAACAAAGTTGAAAATCTTGCATAAATAAAAATAAACAGGCAACCCAAACGGACTGCCTGTTTCAGACTGCCGATAAAGGCACATGAACGTGCATAAGATTCAGCGACATAGCTCAATGCTGTGTCGCTGAATTTGCTATCGGATATTCTCAGTTAATATAACTGTTTTATTTCTTGTTTATTCTTATGCACGTTCATGTGCCTTTATCGGCAGTCTGATTTTTGATTATTTACCTGCTGTCAGCTCATATGTATCCTGAGCGATCATAAGCTCTTCATCTGTTGGGATGACAAGGAATTTGAGAGCTGAAGCGTCAGTTGAAATTTCAACTTCTTCGCCTCTGATGTGGTTTGCTTCTTCGTCAATTTCAACGCCGAGGAACTTGAAGTTTTCTGCAACCCATGTTCTGTAATGCGGATTGTTTTCGCCGATACCGCCTGTGAAAACAACTGCATCTGCGCCGCCCATTGCTGCAATGTAGCCGCCGATGAGCTTTGTGAGCTGATGGCAGAACATTTTTTCAACAAGCTGAGCACGTGGATTTCCGTTGGTTGACCTCTGCTCAATTGTGCGGTTATCGCTGGTTGCTTCAAATTCATCATCGTCAGATGTAAGGCCGAGCATACCTGACTTTTTGTTGAGCACTGCGTCAATTTCGTCAGCGGTCAGGTTTTCCTTTTTCATGAGGAAGGGGATGATTGCCGGGTCGATTGAACCTGAACGGGTACCCATCATGATGCCCTCAAGCGGAGTGAGACCCATTGTTGTGTCAACGCATTTTCCGCCCTTGATTGCGGCAAGCGATGAGCCGTTGCCAAGGTGGCAGGTGACAATGCGCAGGGTTTCGGGGTCATATTTGCCGGGGTATTTTTTGCAAAGAAACTCTGCTGTTTTCTTTGAAATATATCTGTGAGAGGTTCCGTGGAAGCCATAGCGGCGAACGCCGTAGTCTTTGTAGTATCTGTAAGGCAGAGCATACATATATGCTTCGGGAGCCATTGTCTGATGGAACGCTGTGTCAAAAACGCCAACCTGCGGAACGCCTTTCATCACATTTTCGCAAACGTTGATGCCAAGCAGGTTTGCAGGGTTGTGAAGCGGTCCGAGAGGGATGCATTTTTCAATCGCCTTTTTAACGTCCTCATTGATGAGAACAGAGCCGCTGAACTCCTCGCCGCCGTGAACAACACGGTGACCGACCGCTGCAATTTCGCTCATTGATTCAAGCACACCAAACTCTTTTCCTGTCAGTGTATCAATGAGGATTCTGATTGCTGCGTCATGATCCGAGCCCGGCTCAATCGGCTTTTTATCAATAACCTTTTTCAGCTCACCGCTTTCGTTCGGCAGCTTGTGAGTAAAGGTTGGTTTATCAGTACAAAGCTGTTCAAAAATACCGTTTGCAAGCACTTCTTCCTCCGGCATAAGATAAACCGTATACTTTAAAGATGAACTGCCTGCGTTGACAATTAATTCTTTTACACTCATTTTGAATCTCCTTTAGAAAAAATTTGACAACTGTTGCTATTTGGTGTTAAAGCCACCAAATAGTATATCATAATATTTTTTAATTTTCCACTGTATTGAAAAAATTTTTCTTTCAGCCTTTAAATTTCTTGATTTAAGCTGTTTTGCACAAAAGCGGCAAGCTTTTTTAGTTAAACAGCCAAAGAAAAGGTTAATAACACCAAAAGAGGGCACATTTTCTTGGTGATTAGTTCCATTGATTTCGTAGACGAATGTATAGTATAATTTAATCATCAAATAAAACATCTACGCTTTTAAAACGAGAGAATACAAAGTGAGAACCGAGAAGTTACCTGCTTCTCGGCTTTTGCTTTAGCATCTCAAAATCCTCGTTAATACACAAGGTATTGCCTGCGGTTTTTCGGCACTCTGACAAAAAATCTATTGCACAATCTGCACACCCCATATTAATCAGACCTTCCCTAAATATAAATGAAAATATATGATAATAAGTATCACTTACCGACGCAGAATTGCGCAAAGACTTCATTGACAACCGCTTCCTTTGCCTTTTCGCCTGTCAGCTCAAGCAAGGCGTCAATTGCCGTGTCAACGCAAACATTAACTGCGTCCATCGTCATGCCCGTTTCAAGGCAGCCGATTGCATCTTCAAGTGCGGCAACAGCCTGCTCGGTGTTTTGCCGCTGGCGCTCGGTGGAAAGCATGGCGGCGCTTGTGTCAAGGTCGCTGACGCAAAGCAGCTTTTCCGCAGCGGCTTCAAGCTCATCAAGTCCGCTTCCGTTCGCTGCGCTGAGTTCAACAACATTCGGTATAGCCTGCCTTATCACATCCGCCTCAGCCAGCTTCGGCAGGTCAATTTTATTTATGACGGCGATTGCACGTTTACCTTTGCAAAGCTCAATGATTTCCGTGTCGGCATCGCTGAGTGCTCTTGATGCATCAAAAACGGCCAGAATCAAGCCTGCTCTGTCAATTTTCCGCCGTGCACGGTCAACGCCGATGCTTTCAACAAGGTCATCGGTTTCATGAATGCCTGCCGTGTCTGCAAGGTGCAAAAGCAGGCTGCCGAGGTTCACCGTTTGCTCAACAACGTCACGGGTTGTTCCCGCAACATCGGTCACAATTGAGCGGCTGAAGCCCGAAAGCAGATTCATCAGCGCAGATTTGCCGACGTTCGGCTTGCCGACAATTGCAGTTTCAACGCCGCTTGTGATTGCACTGCCTGCGTCAAACCTTGAAAGCAGCCGTTCAAGCTCAGCCTTAACCCTGCCGAGTGTACCAAGCAAAACAGTGCTGTCAAGCTCATCAATGTCATCATCAGGGTAATCCACCCACGCAGACATATGTGCAGCGGCGGAAAGCAGCTCATGGTTAAGCTCTGCGATTTTTTTGCTCAACGCTCCGTCAAGCGCATTGAGCGCCGCCTTTGCGCCCTGCTCACCCTGTGCGCTGATGATGCCCATGACGGCTTCGGCTTCGGTGAGATCAATTTTGCCGTTGAGGAATGCCCTTTTTGTGAACTCCCCTGCTTCGGCGGGTTTTGCACCTGCTTCAAAAACAGCCCTGAGCACCTTTTTCAAAACAAAAAGTCCGCCGTGACATGAAAATTCAACAACATTTTCCCCGGTGTAGCTTTTCGGCGCACGAAAAACAAGCGCCACACATTCATCAATCGGCTCATTTTCAAAAACAACCTTGCCGTGAACCGCAGTGTAGCCGTTCAGTTGTGCAAGCCTCTTTTTGCCCGTCGGCAGAAAAACCTTATCGGCAATTTCAATTGCATCATCGCCTGAAATCCTGATTATGCCGATTCCGCCCGTATTCTGCGGAGTTGAAATTGCAGCAATTGTTGAACCTGTCACAAACCGTCACCTCAATAAAATGGATTAAATCATATTATAAAGAAAAAGCATAAACAAATCAATATTTTTTCAGCATCCTGTTGAACTTTTTAAGATAGATTTAAGCAGTTGAGTTATATTAAAAAGAATGAAGAATACATTTATTTTTTTGCGTGAATAATGATTTTAGGAGAGTGAGCAAATGGGATTTATGAATAAATTCAGGGCATTTATGTATGGACGCTACGGAATGGATCAGCTTAACATTGCGCTGTTGATTTTGGGCTGCGCAGTGACTTTTGTGCTTTCTTTCACCCGTCCGCCATATCTGCGCCTGCTTGGTTTCATTCCGTATGTTATTGTGCTGATTCGTGCACTTTCACACAACATTGAGGGCAACAGAGCCGCAAATGAAAGGTTTTTGAAAGTGTGGAACAAAATCAAAAATACGTTCAACAACAAGCAAAGGCAGGCTCAGGATTATAACCACAAATACTATCGCTGTCCGCAGTGCTCACACGTTCTGCGTGTTCCCAAAGGCAGGGGCAAAATTGAAATCACCTGCCCTTATTGCAACAGAAAATTCAAAAAGAACACGGGCAAGCTGAAAACAAGCTGAGTTTCCCCTTGTCAAAAGCAGACTTTCATTGTATAATAGCATCATCAAACGCCGACAAAATGCGGCAAAAGGAGAAGCTCCGATGAAAACTATTCTGGTAACAGGCGGTGCCGGCTTTATCGGCTCCAACTTTGTTTACTATATGCTGAAAAAGCACAGCGACCGCAAAATTGTGTGCATTGATGCGCTCACTTATGCCGGTAACCTTGAAACGCTCAGCTCTGCCATGAAAAATGAAAACTTCACTTTTGTGAAAGGTGACATAACAGACAGAAAAGCGGTTTACAGCCTTTTTGAGCAGGTGAAATTTGATGCAGTGGTGAACTTTGCGGCTGAATCTCACGTTGACCGTTCAATTGATGAGCCTGAAATCTTCCTCAAAACAAACATTCTCGGCACGCAGGTTTTGCTTGACGCCTGCCGAAAATACGGCAGCATCCGCTTCCATCAGGTTTCAACCGATGAGGTTTACGGCGATTTGCCGCTTGACAGGCCTGATTTGTTTTTCACTGAGGAAACCCCGATTCACACTTCGTCGCCTTATTCCGCAAGCAAGGCTTCTGCTGATCTGCTTGTCATGGCATATCACAGGACATACGGCTTGCCTGTCACAATCAGCCGCTGTTCAAACAACTATGGGCCCTATCACTTCCCGGAAAAGCTGATTCCGCTGATGATTGCAAATGCGCTTGACGGAAAAAGCCTGCCTGTTTACGGCGAGGGCAAAAATGTGCGTGACTGGCTTTATGTTGAAGATCACTGCAAGGCAATTGACCTCATTTTGGAAAGCGGAACGGTCGGCGAAGTATATAACATCGGCGGCCACAACGAGAAAACCAATCTCGATGTTGTGAAAACAGTTTTGCGCATCCTCGGCAAAGATGAAAGCCTGATCACCTTCGTCAAAGACAGACCGGGGCACGATATGCGATATGCAATTGACCCGACAAAGATTAAGAACGAGCTTGGCTGGTACCCCGAAACAAGCTTTGATGACGGAATCCGCAAAACCGTTGATTGGTACCTTGCAAACCGTGAATGGTGGGAAAACATCAGAAGCGGCGACTATGTGAAATATTACGAAAAGATGTATGCAGACCGCCGATAAAGGCACATGAACGTGCATAAGAAAAATAATAAAATAAAAACAGCTAATTTAAATAAAATATCTGCTAACACATTCAGCGACACAGCATTGAGCTATGTCGCTGAATCTTATGCACTTGCCGTTTTTTCGCCCTCTCGCAGTACCCTTGTACAGCTTCGGGGCGAAGAAAACAGCATCCTGTACCTTTCTCGACAGCCTGACAGTTTGTCAAAAAATTCGACAGGATACTGAAAAAAGATTGATTAGTTTCGATTTTTTCTTTATAATGGAAGCATAAAGTTTAAGGAGAAATGCTATGAACGCTTATGATTTTGACGAAACCATCTATGACGGTGAAAGCTCGCTTGAGTTCATTTTCAGCTATGTAAAAACCGATCCGAAAATCATCACCTTTCTTCCGACAGTGGTGAAAATCATGTATCTTTATAAGAAAGAAAAAATCACATTTGATGATTTTTCAAGCAAATATGCACACAAGCTGAAAAAATATTTTGACGAAAACGAGGTTGACGTCAGCGGACTTGTTAAGCGGTTTTGGGATAAGCATGAAAAGAAAATCAAGCCGTTTTACAAGCAGGTTCAGCGTGAGAACGATGTCATCATCACCGCTTCACCCGAATTTATGATGCGTGAAATCTGCAACAGAATCGGCGTGAAAAATCTGCTTGCAACTGACCTTGATTTGAAAGAGGGCGTTGTCAGAAAGGCGTGCTTCCGTGAGGGCAAAATCACCTGCTTCAAAGAAGCTTTCCCAAACGACGAAATTGATGATTTTTACACCGATTCAATGAACGATCAGTTTTTGTTTCCTTTGGCAAAGCGTGTTTTCCTTGTTAAGGGTGACAAAATCACTCAGATAAAATAAAATTAAAAAGCTCCCGTTAGGATGGGAGCTTTTGTTTGTTTTGTTTAATCAATCCTTGATTCCCATGAGTCTTCTTACGAAGCCGAAAATCATGTCAACAATTTCAAGAATTGACGGCATTTCAAGTTTAAAAAGCATTGGATTTCCTCCCTAAATAAATCTTTCTTTCAAGAATTATTGTAGAACATAATTGTGAATAA
>JAMPAE010000099.1 GCA_023667385.1 Ruminococcus sp. | reverse complement strand
ACAAGTTCAATACTGCCAAGGTCAATGCCTGAGTAACCGTCTGACTGACCGTTTGAGTTATCGAGAACATTAAACTCAATTGTCGGCATATTGTTGATGAGTTTTGCACCCGTTGTGGGGGAAATGAAGCTGACAGTCGGCTTAAATTCTTCCATAACCCTCAGCTTACACTTTTCGCCGAGCGTGGCATGACTGACTGATACAGTGTCCTCCAGTGACGGAATATCTTCATCATATGCTTGTACCGTAATCGGTACATAATGTCCATCGTTGAGCAAATACGATGAATAGTCAGGTGCAATCGCCGTACCTTTGTATGTCTTGCCGTCTGCCTGTTGGGTTAATTCTACGAACGTTCCGTCCGCTATTCGTACTTTTACTTTTGCTGCCATAATTATGACCTTCCTTTCTGTAAAAAAAATAAAGACCCATTGGTACTTTTTATAAAATTTTTTATTATGCCTTTCCTACTGCGAACCATGACATACCAGCTTTGTGGGCTGTATCGTTTGAATGATAATATAACCAAAACAAATTTTTAGCTATTTCTGTTGCAGCAGCAAATTTTTTATCCGGTGCAGAAGTTTTTACATTAATAAAAACTTGCGGTGCTGCTGAATATTCTTTATTAAATAAGATTTGGCTTGATTCATCCTCCGCTGTAGCGGTGTAGGTACCCCACTGAATTAGAGTATTGCCAATCTGTACATATGAATTTCCGACATCTACGCCAAGGTTCTTCAATGCATTTGCAGCCGTTGTCGCACCTGTACCGCCTTTTTTGACAGGCAATACAGCATTGTTAGCATCACCGTCTGTAATAATTGCACCCATATCAGTAGCATCAACCTGTGCTTTCAGCATCTTGTCCGTCCACCCGATATAGATTTTATTATCTCGCTGATCTGTACCGCCGCCCTGCTGAATAGGTGTAAATCCCAACGCAGGTTCAGCTCCGATGTTCGCAGGAGTCACGCCTAACTTATTTCTTGCGTCAGCTGCTGAATTTGCACCTGTACCACCTCGTGCAACAGGTAGTATCCCACTTGTTATATCAGACGTTGCATGGGAGTGTGCGGAATTTGCCTTGCTGTCAATCTGATTCTGAATGTTCGACCTAACACCGTCAAGCAAATTAATAACCTCGGCTGCTACGTTAACACCGAGGTTCTTCAATGCATTTGCAGCCGTTGTCGCACCTGTGCCACCTCGTGTGACGGGCAATGTTCCGCTTGTTATATCCGAAGCACTGTGCTTATGCACATTGTATTCTTCCGCAAAAGACGATGTAATTTGCTGAAGTTCCTCAATGCAATTGCTTACCAAGCACCAAAACCAGTTAAATATTGATGCAGGCGGCTTATATCCTGCAAGAAATCCTCTTTTTTTGGTATCGTCATTCGGCTCATTACCTTGTGCTGACCATTTAGGTGATTTATAATTAAAATTTACTCTCATTGTATTTTCCTTTCGTTAAATAGGTAAAATAGTTTCATTGTCTTGTCCGAGAATCATTCCGAAATATCCGCCCATTGTTTGCTCATTATCAGCAAAACCGCAATCATTTGACTTTTCATCGGTCGCATCAGAAAATTCAAACGTTCCCTCACTGTCGATTGATTGCATTTTTACGCCGATTGGCAAAAGTTTTTGAAGCATAGACATGATTTGATTTGCAGATAATCCGGAAGAAACAATCGTTTGCAATGGCATTTTCGTAATACTCACAGCACCGTTTTCCGATTCATTAAGCACAATATCTGAAAAATCGCAGTTTAATATTATCGCCATTTGTTTTACAACATCGTTGTATGTACCTTTGCAATTGTTTCGGCTGCTTTTTAACAGTAATATTCGCCTGTACTGTTCGTCACTGAGAGAACCCCTTCGCTGATTGAGCATAACACCATAAAAGTCAAGTGTATTTCCTTTTGCTTTGTCAATATCAACCATATCGAAAACTCTCGAAACGTCCGATGCAATCATATCAAAAACTTCGTTGAATAGCTGAAATAAATTACCGAAAACGCTATCTTTACCACTTCGGTATGTGTCGGGAAGTTTAGTTATCAACATAATCGTTCACCTCAACACTTATATTTGCTTCATCTGAGAATGCAATCATATTGACAGCTACACCAATATTCTCTGCTCGGTACACATTACCATCCGTTGACAATTGAATAGAAGTCACGTCCTTAACTCCTTCAATAGCGTAAATCGGAACATACAACGAGGACAATATAACATCATCACCATTCGATAATTTATTAATTTTGTCGCTCAGTGCCTTCTTGATTTCTTTCTGTAAATCATCGCCGCAATCTTGAACAGATACTACTGCTTTGATATATATCGGCTGATTTTGAACTTTTGAGAAAGATATTTCATGTCTTCCGCCTGCTTCGTCAACAACTTCAACAGGCGTATCACCACAGCTTAAAATGCCTATAGGCTTTTTATCAAAAATCGCCTGTGCAATTTCAGAATAAGACGCTTCAGGTGCAGAAACATAGCAAACAAAGGAATGCGGAGCCAGGCCGTCAACTGTTTCATTAGTATTGTTTTCAACCACAATACAACCTCTGACATTGGCACAGCGCATAACAGCACCCTTTATTGCGTCAACTGTTCCCGAACCCAGACCGAGGATTGCTTCGTCAAATCTGTTTCTCAATTCAATGTCTTTTTCCTCTTCTTCCCCACGTGACAGAAGCCGACTGCTATCAACAAATAAAATGTCGGAATCGGGAGCATTAATAACCTCTATTGAACCATCAGAAACATTGCCGATTATTCCGTTTTCTGTACACATAACCACAACGGAAACCTCACCGCTTTCACCGATGATTGATTCAGATTCTGTAACAAAATTAACACCTGAACGTGTGGAAACTTCAAAACCAACAGGTATTGTATATCCTCGTGTTCCGTGAAAAGTCACTGTATGTCTGGAAGCAATAGCAACATTTCTTTTTATGCCTGCAAAAACACATTGCCTGTCAAGACTGACTCCTGTTGCAGTATGCGGAAAACGTGCATAATATGCTGTTTCGAGGTCCTCATAAAATCTTGCTGTATTGTAGGCAATAAGGCGCAGGATTTTACCAAACACTGATTTATCATCTATGGCAATATCTTCGCCGAAAATCAGTTTTGCACTGTCGCCTAATTCAGTTAATAATTCACTGAATGTCGGCCTTTGAAATCCTGTTTCTGTTATAAATTTATTCATATTGATAATCACCTCCGACTGTTTCGCCATTGCTGTTTGATGCTCTGAATGTTACAGTTAATTCTCTGCCGACTTTAGAACATACAAATTCATCAATGACAAAACTTTCATCAATCTGCTGTAATGCATTTTGAAATTCGCTGCGAATAAGAGTTTCATCAATGTTTTTATTAAGCAACGTCTGAAAATCAATACCTTCTTCATCATCGAGATAGTTCTCACCGCGGTTTGTTCCGAGCAACATTTCAACTTTTTGTCGCAGTAGTTCATTGTCATCAACCAAAGCTATATCATGGTTGTTGATAACAATGTCATGTTCGCTGTTCAATTTAATATCACGCATTTATAACACCCCCACAACAACAGAAGATGAAATATCAAAATTCATCAATGACGGCGCATCATATGAACCTTGCTTTGCTTCGGTTATATCTTTTTCGCACGCTACGCATAAAACAATGTCACCGACGTTCAAAGGCTCTGCTTTTAATGTGCTGTCGCTTCCGATTACGGTCTTATAGCGTGCCGATGAAATAACAGGTATATTTGAAACTACAGACGATTTAACATTGTTTCCGGTGGCATCCCGTATCATGTATAGTGGCTGAACCGTAGCATATCCGTCTGAATACGTCACAATTTTGGCTAAAAAAGCCGTATGTAAGCCACTAAGGCTGTTATTGATAAGTTGTTTTATAACCTTTGCTGCTTCCATAAACATCACCTCGCTATCATTTCAACGGTAGTTACAAAATCATTTCCGTTAAAGCTGTGATTGCCTTTTCGCACGTAAAACGTGCCGTTTACATTAAGTGAATTAAGTTTAACAATCGCTGCCGTAGTCATTCGATGTTGCAACAGCATTGTGCATGAATAACCATGTACGGTTTCTTTGTAGCTATCCTCGTCAATTTCTTCTTCAAATTCTTCAGGCGAATCAATAAGACCTGTTTTTTCTGACAATGTAAAAGCAACGTCAATGGGACTCTGTCGAACGTCAACAACGTATACCTTGCCTTTGTTGATAAAGGCAGATACACCGCAAACCTTTGCATATTTATTGATATTTGACATTAGTCCACCCGTCACATTAGTAGCGTCTTTATAGATGTAATCCTTGCGAGTTTTAAACAGTGCTACCGGTAAATTGAGTTTTTCAACCAGCTTTTTTAATATCGTACTCGCCGCAGTCCCTTTCTTAAAAGCAATATCTGCGATGTCATGTTCTTTAAGACTTTTGCTGTCAATTGCATAAACAGTTGTAACTTTGTCGTTGCCAACGTATTTTGTTTTGACTTTGCTTACTCGCCCCGAGAAGATAACCCCTGTATCACTCGCATATCCCGCCGTAAGCGTTATTTGCTTGTCATACTTGAATTGAGATATTGTTTTCTTTGAAAGGTTGTATATGACGAAATTTGCTTCATTTGCCTCGGTATCATCATCAAAAGGAACATCAAATTCAAAATCAATGCTGTCAAGGTCAATTGTCACATCATTGCATTTTAAAACAGCCTTACGGTCGTACAAACCGCAAGGCTGTTTATCTTCAATTTTTTTGGCCAGCTTTTTCATTGCGAAAATCATTCCTTGTTGCATATCATTCTTCCCCCTCATCATCTATAGTGAGAAAGACCGTATCACCGAAGTTTGAACAATTAACCTCGGTTTCGGTGTTTGATTCATCAAGTGGCACAATTTCAATGCTCGGAAATTTCTCAGGTTTATATATGTCAGAAAATAACGGAACACCGTATATTATCGGCTCAGTACACAACAATTCATTGTTTTTATACAGCGTAACAGTGAAAATATCATTAGTTACTCCGTGATTGATTTCAAAAACAAAATTCTCATTGCCCAATACTATCTCAAAATTATACGGAATTATTTCCTTGTTTATCGGTATTCGATTTCTCATATTATCACCTGTTTCCTACCCAAAGTTTCGCACCGACTTTCAATGAACCATAATCATTGGCTCTGCTGAAAGCATTCGGATTTTTCTGCATAACATCCTTGCAGGTAAAGCCATATTTTTTATATGGTGCTTTTGCAGATGCCACAAGAGCATAAACAGTATCTCCACGTTTTACCGTATGATATACTTTTGAACTTGAACTATTATTTTCCACCTGCTGCATACCTGCATTTGATTTTGTGCTCGTGTTCAATCCCCTTGATTTAGAACTTATCCAGCCTGTTACATTTGACCCGGCGGGTGTCTTTCCGACTCTCGACGCTGAATTTGTTATGCGTATTCTGCCGTTCATCACCTTAGCGTCATATATGTAATATGTGCCGGATATGCTCCTCACAGCCGATTTTGACGAAGAAGCAGCATACAGCGGTTCACTACTGAGAGCAATTTTACTGCCGCTTTTTATAACGGCCGTAGCAACTGCACTGCCTGTTTTTGCTTTTGAACTTACATATGCACTTTGAGCAATACGAACCTCTCTTATTGTCATTGAATAATTACAACCATCACTTATAGATGAGTCATAAGAATCATCTATATTCATAATCTGTGCATTTTTCAATGTTGTTCTGCCTGTGAAGGTTATGAGAGTTCCCTTGTTTTTGTAAGCATTCAATTTATCAAGCACATTTTTCCAGTTTGACCCTACAATCTTTCCGGTTAAATTAATTTCAATCGGATTTCTTCTTGTGTGGTCCGAAAGGCTTATACCTTCCTCAACAGGATGTTCTGTACTTGTCACCGAATTTGTTTTACTTTCCTGCTCAACAAAAATATATGTATTATTTATATACGCCATATGCTACTC
>JAMPAE010000098.1 GCA_023667385.1 Ruminococcus sp. | reverse complement strand
GCTGTCTGTTCGGGTGCACGGTAATATCCGAGGGCAAGGGTCGTTCCACGCACACAAATTTCGCCAACCATATCAGGCTCAGTGATACGCTTGTCATCGCCGTTGAGCAGGAAAACGTCCTCATTTGCAAAGGCTTTGCCAATCGGTATGCCCTGCGAGTAATCACGTCCTTGCTCCAGGATGTGAAATGTGCAGTTGCAAGTAATTTCCGTTGGACCGTATAGGTTGACGAACATTGTATTCGGCAAGTGAGCCTGCCACGTGCAAAGATGCTTGAACGGCATCACCTCACCGCTGAACAGCACCATTCTGACCGTTTTTGGAACACGATAATCCAACCCGTGGAATGTGCTGATTAAGCACAGCGCCGAAACCGCCCAAATCATCACCGTTGCCCGATTGTTGCACAAAAAATCAATCAGTGCAGTCGGTGCGGAAAACAATCTGCGAGGCACAATCAAAAGCGTTGCACCTGTTTTAATTGCAGAGTAGATGTCTTTCACGGATACGTCAAAATCAAACGGCGCCTGATTTGCAATCACATCTGCACTGCTGATTCCAAACGTTTCGGTGAACTGACCGATGAAATCAATCACGCTGCGGTGACAAACAACAATGCCTTTCGGCACGCCTGTTGAGCCTGATGTAAAATTGATGTAAAGCGGATCGGTGTCAATCATTTTGCTTCGTATCGTTTCAAGTGCATCAAAATTGATTTCGTGTTCTGCAAGGTTTTCAATGGCAAAAATTTCAGCGTTTGCAAACTGCTTGCCTGCCAACTCCAAAAGTGCACGGCTTGTGATGATTTTTTCTGCGTTCAGCACAGAGCAAATTTGCTCAACCCTATGCCCCGGAAGCTCAGTGTTCACCATGCAATAGCATCCTCCTGCAGCCACAATGCCGAAAAATGCACACAGGGCATCAACACCTTTTTCCATATATACTGCAATCGGCTCACCCTGCCTGATTTTTCCCGCAAGGGCGCTGCCGATTCTTCTGCTTTTTTCAAGAAGCTGTTTATAACTAATGCTTGAGATTTCATCAACAACTGCTGTTTTTTCTTCAAAGCACTTTGCACTATGTTCGATATATTCTAATATGTTATACATTTACTGTTACAGATAACCTCCTTAACTTTTATTGACACTACTATATATCAACCCAAAATCAATGTCAATAAATATTACGAGAATGTAAGAAAATTGTAAGAAACAGTCGAAATAATGAATAACACTTTAAAAATTGTTTTCTGAAACGCAAAAAAAGCAGTGGAGCTTGTCCACTGCTTTTGAATAACTTTTAAGTTATGTACTCTTATGCGAAAATGCTGCCGAGCATCTTTGTAACAAGAGCGATACCCTTTTCAACGTCGCCTTCATAAAGGAAGATGCCGATGATTGTGCCGAGAACCTTTGAAAGGATGCCCATAGCATTTGAACTTGCGTCTTCAACAGGAGCCGGGCTGTATGCTGCTGTGAATCTTACAGCGTGTCCAACGTCTTCAGCCTTGATTTTGTATGTGCCGTTAGCTGCATATGTGTCACCTGTGTCATAGCAGTACCAACCGTCAAACTGCCAACCGGCAGGAGCAACAACAGTCGGAAGAGAAACTTTCCAGCCTGCTTTCATTGTTTGATCAACACCGGCAAGAGCGTTGTTCGGAACCATCCAATAAACACCGGTGAGATTTTCAACTGTTTCCCATGCATAGGTGCTGCTGCCGAGTGTGCAAACAGTAACAGGGTATCTCATTGTGCCGCCGTTAAGGTCGAAATAGAGAACTGCCTGATCAGCGTTTACAAGGTTAGCTTCATGATATGGTGAAGAACCCTGAATAAAGCCCGGAACTGTGTTAGCAGCAGATGCGCCTACTGATAATGCTGCAAAGAGCATTAAGATTGCCATAAATACAGATAATGCTTTTTTCATTATAGAATTGCCTCCTTTAAAATTGTGCTATTATCTATGCTCCGATTATAACACCATGAAAACAAAAAAGCAAGTGTTTTTTTAAACTTTATCTAAATTTATTCTTTTTCATTATTCCTTAATTTTTTCTGTCGGTTTTGATAAAACTTAATTGACTAAAACGGGGCTTCATTGTATAATTTATATAGTTTGTTAAAAATTTGCATTTGCTGTTTTGTAATCATTATTGTATACACTTGCATTATAGCTGTTGATTAACTTGACAAACTCCTTTCTATAAATATATAAAGAGGTGCGCTATGAAAAAAATGTTTGATTTTTTCCCTGCATGGGGTCCCTACAGCAAAAAATATGCAGGAATTTCCAAAGTGACCGAACACCCTGACGTTGCAGGCTCAAGGTTTGACTTTTCGGTTGCTCCGGCAATTTCCGCTTTTGATATTCGAGTGCCAAATGTCACATTGCCATCCAACTATCACCCGTGGCTTTCATCAAATGACTATGGCTTTTACTCATTCAGGCATGACCTTGAATGCCGTGATGCGGTCTATGCCGATGTTTCCTATACCCGCCTGAGCGAAGGCAGCACCCTTGTTCGAACTGAGTTTTTCAACAATACTGACATCATCAAAAACTGCGTTGTGAATTACTTCGCTTCAATTGAGTTTCCGTTTGATTCGTTTGTCAAACCAAGCTTTCCCAAAAAATGTGACATCTTTAAGGCGACGGATTATGCCGATTATACATATTTAATCAGACGTCCGTGGGATGAACAAAACGCCGATGGCAGAAAAAAAGGCGAATTTCTTGATAATCGCTTCACGTTTGGCAAAGGACTTGGCGACAGAGCCGAAAAATGGCATATGCCGCACCGTGTGCTCAAGCCTTTCGGCGGTGAAAAAGGCGACAGCGTTTCTTATAATATTAACATAGGCTGCGCTTACAGTGATGCCTGCCTTGTCATCCGCTACCGCACAAGTGACATCAAGTATGTTCAGGGTAAAATGGTCGGAGTGACCTATATCAACTCAGAAAACGCTGCAACCTTTGAAATCTGCGGCAAAACCATTGAACTGCCGCCGTGCGACGAGCTTCATCTTGTGACAGTACCTCTCGGTAAGCTTGAAAAAGGTGAATTTTCGTTTAAGCTCACCTCTCTCGGAACAGGTGCTGCGGAATTTGATTTCTTCGCAATTTGCGAAAAGGAAGATGTGAGCCAAATCAAGATTGAACGTGAAAACGTCAACTTTGTTCCGCAAATTGAAACTGAGCAGTGCACTGACGGCGGATACCTGACAAAGCTCAGCTATGACAAAATCGGCGACAAATTTTATCTTCGTGTTTTTGATGATAACACACGTTTCCGCAAAATTGAAACAGGCTCGCTTGAGGACTGCATGACTGCAAGGCTTTCAAACGCCGACGAAACGTTTGACGACCTCACCGAAAGCTTCACCGGTGCATTTAACAGGAAGCATTCAGACAACGGCTTTTTCCACAACGAAATCAGCCACACAATTTTCTTGCAGCCGCACAGCCGTCAGGTCAGATATGCTGTCATTTCAAGTGAAAAATGCGGCTACAAAACCGAAGCGGAATATGAAGCCTTATACGCAGCCGCAAAAGAAACAGCCATCAAAATCAGCCTCAACAGTGAGGGCGAAAAATATGCACTTTCAAATCAAATCCTTGCCGCAACGGTCATGACAAACGTTGTGTATCCAATCTATAAGCACGGCGACTACATTTTGCATCACACCCCGGGCAAGCGCTGGGACTGCCTTTACACATGGGATTCGGGTTTCATCGGGCTCGGCATGAATGAATATGCGCCGAGGTTTGCTGAATACATTCTTGATTGCTATCTTTCGGATGAGAGCAACCCCGACTATGCATTTTTGCATCATGGCTCACCCGTTCCCGTGCAGATCTATCAGCTTTTTGAGATGCTGCAAAAGAACAACAGCAAAGAAAAGTACCTTGAATTTTATTCACGTGCAAGGCTCTATTACCTTTTCCTCTGCGGCAAAATCAGAAACTCAACAACAGCAAAATTCAAAAGCGGCTTGCTCACAACCTATGATTATTTCTATTCCACCAGCGGCATGGATGACTATCCTGCCCAAGTTGCAATGATGAAAAATGAACTGCGTGACACTGCGGCACCTGTCATCAGCACATCACAGGTCATCCGCTTTGCAAAGCTGCTTGCAATCATTGCAGACAAAGCCGGAAAAACGGCAGACATCGCCGAATATGAAGCCGACATCAATCGATTAACGGCGGCGCTTGATAAATACTCATGGGATGAGGAAAGCGGCTATTTCAGCTATGTTCTCCATGACGAAAACTATGAGCCGACAAAACGCTTCACAACTGAAAGCGGTGAAAATGTCAACAAAGGTCTTGACGGTATCTATCCGATCATTGCAGGTGCGTGCAACGAAAAGCAGAAAAGTGCCATTCTTGCCCATCTCAAAAACGAAAATGAGATGTTCTCACCGTTCGGCATCAGCGCAGTTGACAAAACTGCCGGCTACTTTAAGGTCAATGGATATTGGAACGGCAACATTTGGTTCCCGCATCAGTGGTTCATCTGGAAAGCGATGCTTGATTGCGGCGAAAGCGATTTCGCCTTTGAAATTGCCAAGCGTGCCATCGACATTTGGAAGCGTGAGGTTGAAAGCACTTATTACACCTTTGAAATGGTCAATGTCATCACAGGCTGCGGCGGCTGGTTCCACAATTTCGGCGGACTTTCAGCACCAATCAATCTTTGGACAAAGGCATATTACGCACCCGGCACAGTCAACGTCGGCTTCGACACCTATCTTGACAAAATCGACTTCAACAGCGACAATACTAACCTGACTGCCGAGTTCACCTATTACGGCAACAGCAACAGCTTCACCATGCTGGCTGTTATGAATGATAAAGCAAGCTATACTGCCACCCTCGACGGCGAACCGATTGAAATCAACGAGAGGGTGAAAGGTCTGGCAGAGATTAAAATATCTGTTGACAAAGGCAAACACACCCTTAAAGTGATAAGTAAAAGCGAATAAGCAAATGCAGCCCATATAGCTGCCTTGTGTGAAGCAGCAATTCAAAAAGGAGGAAATATAAAATGTATGAAAACCATTCACCGCTGACAATTGATGTTATTTCTGATTTGCATTACTACGCAAAATCTGTTGGAATCAGCGGACCCGATTTTGAAAAAGCTAACAGCAAAAGCCAATGCGATCTCAAAAACTGTGAGGAGATTCTTGATGCGCTTGCCCGTCAACTGGAAAAGGACAAAAGCTCAGACATTGTGCTGGTTTCAGGCGATGTCACAAGCAATGCCGAGCCCGCAAGCCATGAAGGCGTAATTGCACTTCTTCGCAGGCTCAAGCAAAACGGCAAGCGTGTTTATGTCATCACTGCAACACATGACTATCGTGACAACAATCAAACCGACAGCTACACCGAAAACGGCTCTGTTAAAATTGAAACTGCACCACGTGAAGCACTTTGGGATATGTATTATGAATTTGGGCCAAACGAAGCTATTTCCGTTCACAAAAGCAGTATGTCCTATGTTCTTCAGCTTGCAGACGGCTACAGACTTTTTGCACTCAATGACGACAAAAACAACGAGGGGGCAAGCGGATTCAGTGAGGATTGCTTTGAATGGATCACCGAACAGGTGGAGGATGCAAAGAAAAACAATCAGTTCATTGTTGTCATGACCCACCACCCAATGATTTCTCCCTCACCTTTTTACAAAATCATTGCCGGCGGCAACATGATGGGAGACCATGAAAGACGCCGTAATCAGTTTGCAGACATGGGCATTCCGTTTGTGCTCACCGGACACACACACATTCAGGACATCTCCTATTGCTATTCACCAAACGGCAACATTTTTTATGACATCACAACCGCAGCTCCTGTCGGCTTCCCCGGTACATACAGAAAACTCTGCATTGATCCGGCAAACGACATGGTTGACGTCAAAGCAATGGAAATCACTGAAAAGCCTGATTTCGACATTGGCAACAAAACCGTCAGGCAGCATCTTTCAGATAAGTTTTTCGGCATGATTACTGAGCTGATTGATGCCGCCGCAACCGACATACCGCAGCA
>JAMPAE010000097.1 GCA_023667385.1 Ruminococcus sp. | reverse complement strand
AATACCAATATTTCTTGTCATTTCAAGAGATACTTTTCTTGGCATAATATCCTCCATTTGAAGTTTATAACCTTACGGTTACATAATAGCTTCTAAATTTCTAAGATTTTAAGGAACTATTGCGTGGTTCAAATTAGCCTAAGCTGCCTTGAACCAATTTGCAACATGATCCTATTACCATCTGAAATGTGCGAAAGCCTTGTTGGCTTCTGCCATCTTGTGAGTATCCTCACGCTTTTTGAATGCTGAACCTGTTTCGTTAACAGCATCCATGATTTCGTTGGCAAGTCTTTCCTTCATTGTTCTTTCTGAACGCTGACGGGCATAAAGTGTGATCCAACGAAGACCGAGAGTCTGACGTCTTTCAGGACGAACCTCGATCGGTACCTGGTAAGTTGAACCGCCGACACGGCGAGCCTTAACTTCCAGAACAGGCATAACATTTTCCATTGCAGCATCGAAAACTTCAATGGGCTCCTTGCCTGTCTTTTCCTTAATGATGTCAAAAGCGTCGTAAACAATTTTCTGAGCGACACCTTTTTTACCATCATACATAACACTGTTGATAAGACGTGTTACGAGTTTTGAATTGTAAAGCGGATCGGGCAAAACATCACGTTTTGCTGTCTGGCCTCTTCTTGGCACTGCGCTTCCCTCCTTCATAGTAATGATATCATAGGTACTCGAGTGACAAATTCCCGTCGGCACCAATGTTGAGGCGTATACAATAATCTATATATACACTCTCACATTCAACGGCTTGAAGCCGTCTGCCTGCAAGAAGATTTGTCAATTCAAATTTCCACATGAATTTGTTGTGGATTCTTCTGTTTTAACAGAAATTACTTTTTAGCAGCCTTCGGACGCTTAGCACCATATTTTGAACGTGCCTGCATTCTTCCGTTAACGCCCTGGGTATCAAGTGTACCACGAACGATATGGTAACGAACACCGGGAAGGTCCTTAACACGGCCGCCACGGATCAGAACAACGCTGTGCTCCTGAAGGTTGTGACCAACGCCCGGGATATAAGCTGAAACTTCAATGCCGTTTGTAAGACGTACTCTGGCAATCTTACGAAGAGCTGAGTTCGGCTTCTTCGGGGTAGCTGTTTTAACTGCTGTGCAAACGCCACGCTTCTGAGGAGAATCATGATCTGTGAGAATGTTCTTCTGAGAGTTAAGGCCTTTGAGAAGAGCAGGAGCCTTCGGCTTCTTGATCTGAGTTTTTCTTCCGTTGCGAACTAACTGATTAAAGGTTGGCAATCGTAGCATCTCCTTTCTTTAAGTATTGTCGGCACTTAGGGAAATAATTCCCGTGGAAAGCTGATTGATTCAAAGCTTCCATAAATGCCAGTATAAGGCTGCGAGCATACTCACAGCCTTATTGATTTTACACTATTTTGACAAGTTTGTCAACACTTAGTTTCAAGATGCGATAAATTCGTCATTTTCCACATTTTCTTCTTCATTTTCAGCAACTTTAACGTCACTATAGCACTTCATACCTGTGCCTGACGGAAGCAGCTTACCGATGATGACGTTCTCTTTAAGTCCAAGAAGCGGATCAACCTTGCCCTTGATTGCGGCGTCGGTAAGAACCCTTGTGGTTTCCTGGAATGATGCGGCTGAAAGGAATGAGTCGGTTGCAAGTGAAGCCTTGGTGATACCCATGAGAACAGGTGAGCAAGTTGCTTCATGAAGATCTTTGCCTGTTTCTGCAATTCTTCTTGCAATTTCCTCATTTGCCTGACGGAAGTCTTTCTTATCAACAAGGATTCCGGGCAGGAAGTCTGTGTCGCCGGGTTCCTCAATCTTAACCTTTCTCATCATCTGACGAGCGATAACCTCGATGTGCTTATCGTTGATGTCAACGCCCTGTGTACGGTATGTTGACTGAACCTGACTGATAAGATAGTCGTGAACTGCGTCAACACCGAGAACGTTAAGAATATCACGCAGGTCTGTTGAACCTTCGGTGAGGGTTTCGCCCTTCTTGACGAACTGACCCTCTGCAACTCTCGGTCTTGCTCCGAAAGTGAGGAAGTATTCTTTTCTTTCGCCTGTTTCTTCGCTGGTAACAACGATGTGCTCATTCTTCTTGATTGTTTCAAATGAAACAACGCCGTCAATTTCACTGATCATTGCAAGAGTCTTTGGCTTACGTGCCTCAAAGAGTTCTTCAACACGGGGAAGACCCTGTGTAATATCCGAACCTGAAGCAACACCGCCGGTATGGAACGTTCTCATTGTAAGCTGTGTACCGGGTTCACCGATTGACTGAGCAGCGATGATACCAACTGCTTCACCAACAGTAACAGGCTGACCAACTGCAAGGTTTGAACCATAGCACTTGATGCAAGCGCCGTGATTTGATTTACAAGTGAGAAGTGAACGGATTGTGATTCTGCGGATTTTGTCAGCTTCTTCTTTCGGCATACCTGCTTCAAGAGCTGCATTCATCTTTGCAGTGAGATATTTGTCAATTCGTTCAGCGTCATCTTCTGTCATCATATGGTCATTATCCATAATAACTTCGCCTGTTGAATCATCAACAAGGTTATCAAGCAGGAAGCGACCTTTAAGTCTTTCAGTGAGCGGCTCAAGAACACGGTTACCGTCCATGATGTCATAAACTTCAAGACCTTCTGTGCAACCGCAATCCTCTTCACGGATGATAACTTCCTGTGAAACGTCAACAAGACGTCTGGTAAGGTAACCTGAGTCAGCGGTACGAAGTGCGGTATCGGCAAGACCTTTACGGGCACCACGAGATGAAATGAAGTATTCCTGAACGTTAAGACCTTCACGGTAGTTAGCACGAATCGGTACTTCAATCGTTTTACCTGCGGTGTTTGCGATAAGACCACGCATACCTGCAAGCTGGCGAAGCTGGCTTTCAGAACCACGGGCACCTGAGTCGAGCATCATGTAAATTGGGTTGAACTTATCAAAGTTGCCTGTGAGAGCTTCTGCAACACGGGTTGTACAAACGTCCCATGCTTTGATAACCTGCCTTGAACGGTCAGAGTTACTGAGAAGACCTCTGTTGAACTTTCTGTTGATTTCATCAACCTGAGCTTCTGTTTCTGCAAGAATGTCTTTCTTTGCAGCGGGGATTGTTGCATCGCAAACAGCAACAGTAATGCCGCTCTTGGTTGAATATTTCAAGCCCTGATTCTTGATGTTGTCAAGAACTTCTGATGTTTTTGCAGTGCCGTGAACACGGATGCATTTATCAATGATTTTTCCAAGCATCTTCTTGTTAACAAGCTCTTCAACCTCAAGGCGGAAAAGATTGTCAGGGTTGCTTCTGTCGATGAAGCCGAGATCCTGCGGAATCGGATTATTGAAGATAACCTTACCGAGAGTTGTTTCAACAAGCTTTGAAACCTGCTTGCCGTCAATCTCTTTGGTCATTCTGATTTTGATGCGAGCATGAAGGTCAATGACTTTTTCATCATATGCCATCTGAGCTTCGTTAACATCGCAGAATGCTTTGCCCTCACCGAGTGCGCCGGGCTTTTCAAGCGTCAGATAATATGAGCCGAGAACCATGTCCTGAGTCGGAACTGTAACAGGCTTTCCGTCTGACGGTTTGAGCAGGTTGCCTGATGAAAGCATGAGGAAACGTGCTTCTGCCTGAGCCTCTGCTGAAAGCGGAACGTGAACAGCCATCTGGTCACCGTCGAAGTCAGCATTGAATGCCGTACAAACGAGTGGATGAAGCTTGATAGCCTTACCCTCAACCAAAACAGGCTCAAACGCCTGAATACCGAGTCTGTGAAGAGTCGGAGCACGGTTAAGCATAACCGGATGATCTTTGATTACGGTTTCAAGTGCATCCCAAACCTCAGGGTCTCTGCGGTCAACAGCTTTTCTTGCTGTTTTGATGTTAACATTTGATTTTTGTCCGCTGCTGCCTTTTTCGTTGCTTACGTCAATGAGACGCTTCATTACAAACGGCTTGAACAACTCAAGAGCCATTTCTTTCGGCAGACCGCACTGATAAATTTTCAGTTCCGGACCAACAACGATAACAGAACGTCCTGAATAGTCAACACGCTTACCGAGGAGGTTCTGACGGAAACGTCCCTGCTTACCTTTAAGCATATCTGAAAGAGATTTGAGCGGTCTGTTGTTCGGGCCTGTGACAGGGCGACCACGACGGCCATTGTCAATCAGGGCGTCAACAGATTCCTGAAGCATTCTCTTTTCATTTCTGATGATGATGCTCGGAGCACCGAGTTCAAGCAGCTTTTTAAGTCTGTTATTTCTGTTGATAACACGTCTGTAAAGGTCATTAAGGTCACTTGTTGCAAAACGTCCGCCGTCAAGCTGAACCATCGGACGGATGTCCGGCGGAATAACCGGAACAACATCAAGGATCATCCATTCAGGTCTGTTGCCGGACTGCTTGAACGCATCAACAACCTCAAGACGTTTGAGGATTCTTGTTCTCTTTTGACCTGTTGCATCTTCAAGTGAAGTGCGAAGTTCTTCATCAAGCGCATCAATGTCAATTTCACTGAGAAGCTCTTTAACAGCTTCTGCGCCCATGCCGACTCTGAACTCGTCAAAGTAATATTCTTTCAGGTCTTCATATTGTTTTTCGCTGATAACCTGACCCTTTTTAAGCTCTGAAACTGAGCCGGGATCAATGATTACATATGCGGCAAAATAAAGGACACGTTCAAGATCTCTCGGTGACATATCGAGCATCAAGCCGATTCTTGAGGGGATACCTTTAAAATACCAAATGTGGGAAACAGGAGTTGCAAGCTCAATGTGACCCATACGTTCACGGCGAACCTTTGCTTTTGTGATTTCAACGCCGCATTTTTCGCACACTCTGCCTTTATATTTAACACGCTTATATTTTCCGCAGTGGCATTCCCAGTCCTTGAGAGGTCCGAAGATTCTTTCGCAGAAAAGTCCGTCGCTTTCAGGCTTGAGGGTACGATAGTTTATAGTTTCAGGCTTTGTAACCTCACCGTAAGACCATTCTCTGATCTTGTCGGGTGAAGCCAGACCTATTTTGATTGATTCAAAGGATATATTTTCCATTAATAACAGTCAGCCCTTTCCTTGTTGGATTTTACCGAATAAGACATCAGTTGTTTTCTTCATCGGGAACAAAACCGCCCGAAAAACCTACATCGTTGATTGTTGGATTGCTTTCATTGAAGTATTTTTCAAAATCATCGTCATCATCTTCAAAAGCAAGTTCAAGATCATCGTCATCTTCATCATCAAGAACAAGATCTTCTTCGTCTGCATCATCAATGCTGAGAGCATCTTCATCATCCTCGATAACGAGATCGTCATCTGAATTGCTTTCTTCAAGAAGGCTGACTGCTTCATCAGCTGTCTGATAAGGCATATTGTTCTTCTTTGGAGCCTTATCCTCATCGTCGATGTTCTGCTTGAGTTCGATTTCATTGTTATCTGCGTCAAGAACCTTGATGTCAAGGCCGAGTGACTGGAGTTCCTTGATGAGAACCTTAAATGATTCCGGAACACCTGCCTGCGGAACATTGCCGCCTTCAACAATGGCTTCATAAGTTTTAACACGTCCGACAATATCGTCAGATTTAACTGTAAGAATTTCCTGAAGGGTATAGGCTGCGCCGTATGCTTCAAGAGCCCAAACTTCCATTTCACCGAAACGCTGGCCGCCGAACTGAGCTTTACCGCCGAGAGGCTGCTGAGTAACAAGTGAGTACGGACCTGTTGAACGTGCGTGCATCTTATCATCAACAAGGTGATGGAGCTTCAGATAATACATAACGCCGACTGTGACTTCGTTGTCGAACTTTTCGCCTGTACGTCCGTCGGTCAGAACCGACTTACCGTTTGTTTGAAGTCCTGCAAGTTCAAGTGCGGCACGGATGTCATCTTCGTGTGCGCCATCGAAAACAGGAGTCATGATTTTCCAGCCAAGCTCACGGCACGCAAAGCCGAGGTGAACCTCAAGAACCTGACCGATATTCATACGTGACGGAACGCCGAGTGGGTTGAGCACGATGTCAAGCGGAGTACCGTCTTCAAGGAACGGCATATCCTCCTGCGGAAGCACACGGGAAACAACACCTTTGTTACCGTGACGACCAGCCATCT
>JAMPAE010000096.1 GCA_023667385.1 Ruminococcus sp. | reverse complement strand
AATAAACATTTTTAAGGAAGCGCAAAAAAAGCGCTTCTTTTTTTGCAGTTTTTTCGCAAAAACAGTTGATTTTTTTAATTTGGTGATATATAATAGAAAACGAACATTTGTACGATAATAGGAGGATTTTCCCAATGGCAGATAAAAGCACAGCTTTGGCAACCGCCTTGGCTCAGATTGAAAAACAATATGGCAAAGGTGCAATTATGCGTCTTGGTCAGAACACGGCTTTAAACGTTGAAGCCATCCACACAGGCTCAGTCGGTCTTGACATCGCAATCGGAGTAGGCGGTCTTCCAAAGGGCAGAATTGTTGAAATTTACGGTCCTGAATCATCAGGTAAAACAACGCTTGCGCTCCACTGCATTGCAGAAGCTCAAAAGGCTGGCGGTGAGGCTGCTTTCATTGACGCTGAGCACGCTCTCGATCCGGTTTATGCAAAGGCACTTGGCGTTGATGTTGATTCACTGCTTGTTTCACAGCCTGACAACGGCGAAGATGCGCTTTCAATCACAGAAGCTCTTGCTCGTTCCGGCGCACTTGACATGATTGTTGTTGACTCGGTTGCCGCCCTTGTTCCACGTGCTGAAATTGAAGGTGAAATGGGTGACAGCCACGTTGGTCTTCACGCAAGATTGATGTCGCAGGCGCTTCGTAAGCTGACCGGTGTTGTTGCAAAATCAAACACACTTGTCATCTTTATCAACCAGCTTCGTGAAAAGGTTGGCGTAATTTACGGTAACCCTGAGGTTACAACCGGCGGACGTGCTTTGAAGTTTTATTCTTCCGTTCGTATCGACGTCAGAAAGTCAGAGGTAATCAAAGGCACCGGCGGCGAATTTATCGGTTCCAGAACAAAGACTAAGGTTGTTAAAAACAAGGTGGCACCTCCTTTTAAAGAGGCGTTTTTCGATATTATGTACGGCACAGGTATCTCCCACGTTGGCGAGCTTGTTGATCTTGGCGTTGATTACGGCGTCATTAACAAGAGCGGCGCATGGTTCTCTTATGGTGAAACACGTCTTGGTCAGGGACGTGAAAATGTAAAAATCCTTTTTGAAAAGGAAAAAGAGCTCGCAGCCGAAATTGAGGAGAAAATCTTCAAGGCTGTTAAGGATGGCAATGATGCACCGGAAGAAAAGCCGAAAAAGGCTGCGGCTAAAGCTGCTCCTGCTTCAAAAGGTGGCAGCGCAAGGGCAAAAATTGACATTGCCGTTGACGATGATGATTAATGAAGCTGAATTTTAAACAGGGACGAGCAAACAAAATTCACATCTATGTTGACTGTGAATATAAAATGACAGTTGATCGTGACTTTATCATGTCGTCGGGCTATCATGAAAATTGTGAAATTTCAAATGAGGAGTTGATCGAGCTTGAAGCTGCGGTCAACTCTCGTCGTGCTTTCAACAAAGCAGTTGATTTGCTCTCAAGGCGTGACCATGCCGGTGGTGAATTGCTGACAAAGCTGCGTCAAAAAGGTTATTCCGACGGTGCAGAAGAAGCAATTGAAAAGCTTACTGAATATGGATACATCGACGATTTGCGCTTTGCGGAAAATTACTCCGCTGAGCTTCAACGCCTCAAAGGCTTCGGGAAACGCAGAATTGAGCAGGAGCTATATAAAAAAGGCGTAAGCCGTGATATAATATCGCAGGTGACTGAATCAATTGAAAGTGACGGTGATGAGCTTGCCGATTTGCTTGAAAAGAAGTACGGCAGATACCTCGACACAGAAAAAGGTGTCAACAAAGCCATCAATGGGATGGTACGTCTGGGATATGGCTACAGTGAAATCAAGGCCGCACTTGAAACAGTTATGGAAAGAATTGAGATGCAATAATCGAAAGGAGCAGTTCGTATTACGGACCGAAAAATAAAGATGAAAAAGAAGATTGGAATGATCTCCCTTGGTTGCCCAAAAAATCAGGTGGATGCCGAAGTTATGCTTGCAAAGCTCAAGGACGCAGGCTATGAAATCACTAATAATATTGACGGTGCTGACGCTGTGATAATTAACACCTGCGGTTTCATCAATGATGCAAAACAGGAAGCAATTGACACAATTATTTCCGTTGGTGAGCTTAAAGATGAGGGCAGAGTTGGCTCGATTGTTGTCACAGGCTGCCTTGCTCAGCGATATAAAGATGAGGTGCTCAAGGAAATGCCCGAAATTGATGGTATTGTCGGTATTGGCGGCAACGGAGACATTGTTCAGGTTGTTGATGAAGTTTTGGGCGGCAGCACTGTCAGCAGCTTCCCCTCGGAATATTGCTTGCCGATAAGCGGCGACAGAATGCTCACAACGCCGAACTACTGGGCTTATTTGAAAATTGCCGAGGGCTGCTCAAATCGCTGCTCTTATTGCGCAATTCCAAACATCAGGGGCAAATTCAGAAGCCGCCCAATGGAAGAGATCGTTGCCGAAGCAGAATCGCTGGCAGACGGCGGCGCAAAGGAAATTGTTGTGGTTGCCCAGGACATCACGAAATACGGTATTGATCTTTATGATGAACTGATGCTTGCGAAGCTGCTGAGGAAGCTTTGCAAAATTGACGGCATCGAATGGATCAGGCTTCTTTATTGCTATCCTGATTGTTTGACCGATGAGCTGATTGACACCATTGCGGAAGAAGAAAAAATTTGCAACTACATTGACCTGCCGCTCCAGCATGCTGATAAAGCCGTGCTTCGCAGGATGAACCGCAGTGGCAGTGAGCAGCAGCTTCTTGAGCTGATTAAAAAACTGAGAAGCAAAATTCCTGATGTTGTCATCAGAACCACGTTCATCACCGGCTTCCCGGGGGAAACGGAAGAAAATTTTGAAACGCTTTCCCGCTTTGTTGAGGAGGCTCAGTTTGACAGGCTTGGTTGCTTTGCTTATTCGCCGGAAGAAGATACACCTGCCGCAGAAATGCCGGATCAGCTTGATGATGAAGTTAAGCGTCACCGCAGCGAGCTTATCATGCAGCAGCAATATGAAATTTTTGAGCGCAAGCAAAAGGCTAAAATCGGAAAAACGCTCAAGGTGCTTGTTGATGGATTTGATGAGGATGATATGCTTTATTACGGCAGGAGCTACATGGATTGTGCCGAAATCGACAGCCGTGTAATCATCTCAACTGAAAATGAGCTTATCCCCGGAACATTCGTAAATGTGAAAATCATCGGCACTGATGATTGCGATCTTGTTGGTGAGGTAATCGAATGAGCTGCATCAACACTTATACCAAGCAGCAGTTTGACCCTTGCGAGCCTGATTCAGCTTTAATCGTAATTGAGGACATTGCTCATGCACTTTCACTTTTGTGCCGTTCCGGCGGACACTTTCCTGCATTTTATTCCGTTGGTCAGCATTGTATCTCCTGTGCTGATGAAGCTGCAAAACGTGGATACACAAAAAAGGTTCAGCTTGCCTGTCTGTTGCATGATGCCAGCGAAGCATATATTTCCGACATCACAAGACCTGTGAAACAACGGCTCAGTGAATATAAAAAATTTGAAAAAGCACTTCAAAATGTGATATATCAAAAATTTCTCGGCTTCATTCCGGACGATGAAATGCAAAAACTGATTGCTGATGTTGATGATACCATGCTTTATCATGAGTTCATGCATTTCATGAACATTGCACTTTTTGATGCTGAACCGAAAATACTTTCAAAGCCCGATTATAATTTTTACGGCTTTGAGCAAACGGAAAAAGATTTTTTGGTGCTGTATCAAAAACTTTCGGCGTGATTTTCTGTGACATATGCCATTGTTTGATATTGACATTTTCTTTTCAAATGTATATAATATATAACAATCAGCAAAATGCGCAAGCAGTCGATGCGGCTGCCAAGCGGGAGAAGTAGTCATAACAGTCTTTCTCAGAGAGGGGCGGTCAGGTGAAAGCGCCCTGTCAGATTTTTTGATGAAATGCACCCGTCAGCACCCAAGGGGAACGGTTATTTCAAGTATCCGAGGGCGTAAACCGGCGTTAACGGTGAATGAGTTAAAAATCAGAGTGGAACCGCGTCAATCGCCTCTGTTGCCTTGTGGCAGCAGAGTTTTTTTATGCGCTTTTTTGTTGAGCAGAGGGGTAATTTTATTTTTAAAGGAAGGAAAAGCACGCAGAATCGTGCTAATTGCTGAAATGTTTAAAAAAATGAATTTACCAAACAAACTCACGCTTTCACGAATGGTGATTGCACCGATTTATCTCGCCCTTATGCTGGTTGATTTTAACTTTCATTTTCTTGTTGCTGCAATCGTTTTCGGCATTGCATCGCTGACGGATTTTTTTGACGGCCGCCTTGCAAGAAAATATAATCAAATCACAGTTTTCGGTAAGCTTTGCGACCCTGTTGGGGATAAAATGCTGTTTCTTGCCGCATTACTGGCGTTTTTGAAATATGATATGTGCAGCAGTTGGGTGATTATGATTGTCATTTCACGTGAGTTCATCATCACATCGCTTCGCATGGTTGCCATTGAGCAGAATGTTGTCATCGCCGCAGGTTTTTGGGGCAAGCTCAAAACTGCGTGCCAAATGGTGTTCACTGTGCTGATTATGGTTTTGCTTCAGTTTGGCGTACCGTCATGGTGTCCGCTTTCGGTTGCAGCCGTTTCAAATTTGCTCATGTGGATTGTTGCCGCCTTAACAATTGTGTCGGGCGTAAAATATTTGATTGACAGTAAGGGATTAATTGACTTTTCAAAATAATTTGGAGGGATTCAATGTTTGAACGAATTAAAGAAGATTTGCAGTGCGTTAAAGATCGTGACCCTGCCGCACGCAGTGTTTTGGAAATAATGCTGCTTTATCCCGGCTATAAAGCCATCAGGTCTTATCGCAAAGCGCACTGGCTTTATAAGCATAAAATGTTTTTCCTTGCACGAGCCGTTTCTCAGCATAGTGTCAGAAAGACTAACATTGAAATACATCCGGGCGCACAAATCGGCAGGCGCATTTTCATTGACCACGGCACAGGTGTTGTCATTGGTGAAACCACAATCATCGGCGATGACTGCACAATCTATCAGGGTGCAACGCTCGGCGGTACAGGAAAAGAGCACGGCAAAAGGCACCCGACAATCGGCAACAACGTGATGATCGGTGCAGGCGCAAAAGTTCTTGGCCCCATGAAAATCGGTGATAATTCCAACGTTGCCGCAGGTGCGGTTGTGCTTTCGGAAATACCGCCAAACTCAACCGCTGTTGGTGTGCCTGCAAGGGTTGTGAAGCAGGATGGCAAGCGCATTGACCGCCTTGATCACATCCACGTTCCCGATCCTGTTGCGCAGGAGCTCTGCAGGATTCGCGCGCAGGTTGAATATCTTGAAAAAGAACTTGAAAAACAAAGTAACAACCAAAAGTGAATAAATATAAACTTGAGAGGATTTGACAGATATGAGAATTTTTAACACTCTGACAAGACAAAAAGAAGAACTTGTGCCGATTAAAGAGGGCGAATATAAAATTTACGCCTGCGGTCCGACTGTATATAATTTCATCCACATCGGCAACGCAAGGCCGCTTTGCGTTTTTGACGTTCTTCGCCGCTATCTTGAGTACAGAGGCAACAAGGTAACCTTTGTTCAGAATTTCACCGATATTGATGATAAAATCATCAGACGTGCAAACGAAGAAGGCTTGACATATAAGCAGGTTTCAGAAAAATATATTGAAGAATTTTGGACTGATGCAAAGGGTATGAATGTGCGTGAAGCCACTCATCACCCAAAAGCAACCGAAAATATTGATGAAATCATCAACATCGTTGCAACACTGATTGAAAAGGGCTATGCTTATGCTGTTGGCGGCGATGTTTATTTCAGCCCGAAAAAGTTCAGCGAATATGGCAAGCTGTCACATCAGCCGCTTGAGGATTTGGAAGCCGGCGCAAGGATTAATATCGGCGAAGTGAAAAAAGAACCGATGGACTTTGCCCTTTGGAAGGGTGCAAAACCCGGCGAGCCTTATTGGGAATCACCTTGGGGTCACGGCAGACCCGGCTGGCACATTGAATGCTCTGCAATGGTAAGGCGCTTCCTCGGTGAAACCATTGACATCCACTGCGGCGGTCAGGATTTGATTTTCCCGCATCATGAAAACGAAATTGCTCAAAGTGAATGCTGCAACGGTA
>JAMPAE010000095.1 GCA_023667385.1 Ruminococcus sp. | reverse complement strand
CCTGAAATTTTCAACAAAAAAATCATAAAAATACCTTTGATTTTTATAAAACATATGATATTATATGATTGTAAATTTATGTCGGAATTGAGATTATACAATTTTGATTCCTATACTCGCTTTAAAAATCAAGGAGGTTTTTCACAATATGCAAAAGAAAATCAGCACAGTTCCCTTTAAAGGTACTGAAGAGCAGGAATTGCAGCTTAAAGCTGTCATCGAAGCCAACAAGCATGACAAAAGCCGTCTGATGGCTGTTATGCAGGAGGCTCAGGACATCTACGGCTATCTGCCAATGGAAGTTCAGAACATGATTGCCGAGGGCATGGGCGTTTCGCTTGAAAAGGTCTACGGTGTTGCAACCTTTTATGCACAGTTTTCATTATCTCCCAAAGGTAAATACAACATCTCCGTCTGCATGGGAACAGCTTGCTATGTTAAGGGCGCACAGACTTTGCTTGACGCACTGAGCGAAAAGCTTGGCATCGGCATTGACGAATGCACACCCGACGGCAAATATTCACTCACAGCCTGCCGCTGCATCGGTGCTTGCGGCCTCGGCCCGGTTTTAACGGTCAACGATGAGGTTTACGGTAAGCTGACAGCCGATGACATCGACGGAATACTTGCTAAATATCAAGATTGATAAGCAAAAATAAAATTTGCTTTTGTTCAAAATGCGGTTGAAGTGCTTTAAAATTTTGAGTACTCCCCCGCAGTACCCCAAAACATTCCCCATTAAATTAAAGGAGAACAAAGAATGAAATCACTAAGTGAACTTAACAACATTAAAGAACAATATAAAAGCAGTGTTGCAATACGCACTGATGATTATGAAACACGCATTGTTGTTGGCATGGGAAACAGTGGCTTGGTTTCAGGCGCACGTGACATTCTCAAAACGTTGGTTCAGCGCATTGAGGAGGATGGGCTGAGCGGAAAGGTCATTGTCACTCAGGAGGCAAGGGTCAGCAAAGTTGGTCACAATCCCGTTGTTAAAATTGTTGAAAACGGAATCAAAACAGCGGTTTATTCAAACGTTACAAAAGAAATTGCACTTCGCATTGTTGACGAGCACGTCAAAGAAGGCAAAATCGTTAAAGAATTTCTTTATAATGAAGAGGAGGTATAAATTATGATTCGCTCTCATGTTATGATTTGCGGCGGTACAGGCTGTACTTCCTCGGGCAGTCAGAGGATTCAGGAAACTTTCAAAAAGCTCATCAAGGCATATGGTCTTGACAATGAAATCAAAATTGTTCAAACAGGCTGCTTCGGTCTTTGCGCCCTCGGCCCTGTTGTCATCGTATATCCCGACGGAACCTTCTATAGCCAGGTTACACCGGATGATGTTGAAGAAATTGTTGAATCTCACCTGCTGAAAGGTCACATTGTTGAAAGGCTTGTTTATAATGACACAGGCAGCATCAAGCCGATCAACCCGAAATATGTTACACTCAAGGAAACCGCTTTCTATCGCTCACAAAACCGTGTGGTGCTGAGAAACTGCGGCGTAATCGACCCTGAAAACATCAATGAATATATTGCCCGTGACGGCTATCAGGCGCTTAACAAAGCGCTGACAACCATGTCACCGGATGACGTCATCAAGTGCGTTTCCGATTCCGGCTTGCGTGGCAGAGGCGGCGGTGGATTCCCAACCGGCTTCAAATGGGCACTTTGCGCACCGAACAAGGCAGATCAGAAATATGTTGTTTGCAACGCAGACGAAGGCGACCCCGGCGCATTCATGGATCGTTCCGTGCTTGAGGGTGACCCGCACTGCCTGATTGAAGCAATGACAATTGCAGGCTATGCAATCGGTGCAACAAAAGGCTTTGTTTATGTTCGTGCTGAATATCCAATTGCTGTCAGCAGACTTAAAATTGCAATTGACCAGGCAAGAGAATGTAATATGCTCGGCAAGGACATCTTTGGCTCAGGCTTTGATTTTGACATTGAAATCAGGCTTGGCGCAGGTGCATTCGTATGCGGCGAGGAAACTGCTCTCATGACTTCAATTGAGGGTAACCGTGGTGAGCCACGTCCAAGACCGCCCTATCCTGCTGTTAAGGGCTTATATAATTCACCGACAGTTGAAAACAACGTTGAAACCTTTGCAAACATTCCGCAAATTATTCTCAAAGGTGCAGAATGGTTCTCATCAATCGGAACTGAAAAATCAAAAGGCACAAAAGTTTTCGCACTCGGCGGAAAAATCAAGCACACAGGCCTTGTTGAGGTACCCATGGGCACAACGCTTCGCCAAATTGTTGAAGACATCGGCGGCGGCATTCCGAACGGCAAAAAGTTCAAGGCTGCACAAACCGGCGGTCCGTCAGGCGGATGCATCCCTGCTTCACTCATGGACACCGAAATTGACTATGATAACCTCACGGCAATCGGCTGCATGATGGGTTCAGGCGGACTCATTGTCATGGACGAGGACACCTGCATGGTTGACATTGCAAAATTCTTCCTTGAATTTACGGTTGATGAATCTTGCGGAAAATGCACTCCGTGCCGTGTCGGTACAAAGCGTCTGCTTGAAATGCTTGAAAAAATCACCGCAGGCAAAGCAACCATGGAAGACCTTGACCGCCTTGAAGAGCTTTGCTATTACATCAAAGCAAACGCACAATGCGGACTTGGACAAACCGCTCCGAACCCCGTTCTTGCAACGCTCAAATTCTTCCGTGATGAATATCTTGCTCACGTAAGGGATAAGGTTTGCCCGGCAGGAGTGTGCAAAGACTTGCTTTCATTTGTCATTGACAGAGACAAGTGCATCGGCTGCGGCAAGTGTGCAAGAAACTGCCCTGTTGGCGCAATCACTGCAACAAACTATACTGCACCGGGTCACAAGCTTTCATCATATGAAATCAACAACGATAAATGCATCAAGTGCAACGCCTGCATGGCAAACTGCCACTTGAAAGCAGTTTCAAAGAAATAAGAGGAGGGAACCCAAATGGAAACAGTTAACTTAAAAATCAACGGCATCCCTGTTAAGGCGCCGAAAGGCTCAACAATTCTTGATGCGGCACGCCACACAGGAATTGAAATCCCAACTCTTTGCTATATGAAAGACATCAACGAAATCGGCGCCTGCCGTATGTGCATCGTTGAGGCAAACGAGGGCAGAGGCTTCAAAATTGTCACATCCTGCGTTTATCCCGTTTCAGAGGGTATGGAAGTTCTGACTAACACCGACAGAATTCAGAAATACAGAAGAACAACGCTTGAGCTGATTCTTTCCGTTCACGATAAGAACTGCCTTTCATGTGTACGTTCAACAAACTGCGAGCTTCAGAAGCTCTGCTTCGATTACGGCGTTGACCATTCACGTTTCGACGGTGAAAAACCGCATTATGAAAAAGATACCAGCACGGCTCATCTTATCAGAGATAACAACAAATGCATCCTCTGCCGCCGCTGCGTTGCAGTTTGCCAGCAGCAATATGTCAGCGTCATCGGCGCAAACGACAGAGGTATGGACACTTCAATCGGTCAGCCGTTCAGGCTTCCGCTCAACGAAACTCCGTGCATTTCATGCGGACAGTGCACTGTTGTTTGCCCAACCGGCGCACTGACTGAAAAGGATGACACCTATAAGGTTTGGGAAGCACTTGCCGATCCTGATAAATATGTTGTTGTTCAAACTGCACCGTCAATTCGTGCAACCATCGGTGAATGTTTCGGTATGCCGATTGGCACAAACGTTGAGGGTAAGTTGGTTGCCGCACTTCGCAGGCTTGGCTTCGACAAGGTTTTCGACACCGATTTCGGCGCAGACCTGACAATTGTTGAAGAAGCAAACGAGCTTGTTGACCGCATCAAAAACGGCGGTACACTTCCGATGATTACATCATGCTCACCCGGTTGGGTAAAATTCTGCGAAATGTATTATCCTGATATGCTCGCTCACCTTTCAAGCTGTAAATCACCGCAGCAGATGACAGGTGCAGTTATCAAAACCTATTATGCAAGCAAAATGGGCATTGACCCGAAAGACATTGTTTGTGTTTCAATCATGCCATGCACAGCAAAGAAGTTTGAAATCGGCAGAGAGGATCAGTCAGCAGCAGGCGTACCCGATGTTGACATTGCTTTGACAACAAGAGAACTGAGCAGAATGTTCAACCGCCTTGGCATCAACTTTGCAATGCTCCCCGATGAGGAATTTGACAATCCGCTTGGCGACAGCACAGGTGCAGCCGTAATCTTCGGCGCAACCGGCGGCGTTATGGAAGCCGCAGTCAGAACGGCAAACGCATGGCTCAACGGCGCAACAGACCCGATTGAGCTTGAAGAAGTCAGAGGTCAGGGTCTCAAGGAAGCAACTGTTAATGTTGGCGGCATGGAACTCAAGCTTTGCGTTGCATCAGGTGCAGCGGCAGCAAAGGTTGTTATGGATGAGCTTGAAGCAGGCAACCCAAGAGGCTGGGGCTTCATTGAAATCATGGGCTGCCCCGGCGGCTGCGTAAACGGCGGCGGTCAACCGATTCAGCCGCAGTATATCCGTGACACAATTGACCTGAAAGCACTTCGCTCAAAGGCACTTTATGATCAGGATAAGGCAATGCCGCTTCGTATGTCGCACGAATCTCCAATCATCAAAACTCTTTATGAGGAATGGTATGACGGTTTCGGCGGTCACAAGGCACATCACGATTTGCACACCACCTACACACCCAGAAAGAAATACAACATCTGAGAATAATAACGGTTCTTTCATAAAAAAATCACAGCCTGCTGAAAAATCGGCAGGCTGTTTGAATTATAGTAAGCTGTTATGCCAACACTATAATCATGTCACTGAAAGGATATGATTGTTTTTATGGATCAAATTGATTTACCAATGGGATTCGGCATGGCGCTTGCTCAAAATGAAAAAGCAATGGCTAAGTTTGAATCGCTGTCAGAACAGGAAAAACGAAATGTTATTGAAAGAACGCATTCGGTCAAATCAAAAAAAGAGATGCGTGAATTGGTTGACGGATTAGGAAAGTGAAAGAACAAAGCTGCTGCAAGTGATGTTGCAGCAGCTCCTCATTTTTTACATCTTTAAAAGCTCAATCAGCTTGCCGACAACGACGCTGTAGCCCTTTGCGTTCGGGTGAAGTCCGTCATAAGTATATGCTCTGTTGAAAATTCCGTTTTCATCGCTCAAAGCATCGGTGAAGTCAACGAAGATGATACCTTTTCTTTCGGCAAGTGCTTTCAGTTTTGTGTTAACAACTTTTATGTCGCTGTTTTTCCTTGCGCCGGAAGAACCGTGAATCGGATAGATTGCCTGCAAAATCAGCTTTGTTTCCGGGCAGTCACTTTTGATTGTGTCAATAATTTTTTCAACATTATCCGCAGTGAAATCAAGTCCGCTTTTCACACCGAGGTCATTTGTTCCAATGAGTAAAACAATGTTTTTCGGCTTGATGCACGTCACATTATCCCTGAGTCTTTCAAGCAACCTGTCGCTTGTGTCACCGCTGATTCCACGGTTGTATACGGCTAAGCCTGTTTCGGCTGTGTAATCTGAAAAGAAATCAGTAACATTGCAAATTTCCGTGATTGAATCGCCAAGCAAAACCGTTTGCCCTTCACGGCAAAAATTCTGATTCAAAAAGGTGAAATTGTCACGCTTCGTCTGCTTAACAATGTCATATTTGGTTCGCCTTTGAATTTTTTTAATGTTTGTTAATTTTATCATTGGTATGTTCCTTTACTTATTTTAATTGTTGCACCGTCAAAGCTGACAACTTTCTGAGCATTATTCACATCAGCTTTTACGGGATAATCCGTCGACATAATGTTGGCGCCGCATTCAAATGCAAACGCTTCTCTTTCGGCGTCAATGGTACCGTAATCATCAACCAGTGTTCTGTAAATGATGTTTTTCTCTTTCAATTCTTCACAAACCTTGATTGCTTCTTTTGGCTTGTTCATCAGAATGAATGAGGCACAGTCACGGTTGATGTCATCATAGCGAAGCATTGGGAACATTGCCTGTGTTCTGATTGTTTTATCCTGAGCGATGTAGCTTTCCGTAATATCAGTATCATGAAGCAGGAACATAACCTTGCCTGATGTTTCTTTAAGCGTTGGCCAACCGTTATTTTCACGCATTTGCTTAAAGCTTGAGTATCCACCCATCACATC
>JAMPAE010000094.1 GCA_023667385.1 Ruminococcus sp. | reverse complement strand
GGGGTTGATGCTTAGGTTGAACGGAATCTTATATCCGTCAAAGGTTTCCTTGGCAAGAATTGCATCGCCCAGAAACCAAACGTCATCTGCCGTTTTGATGCCAATCATGTTATATGTGTGCCCCGGCAGGGAGATGATCTCAAAGCCGGCGGGTAAAACGTCTTTCGTGAGAAGCTTTACCTCGGTTTGCAAGAATGAATAAAGCGGATTTTTTGAGCGTGGAATCGGAACAGCGTTATAGAAAAACTTTTCGTCAACCTTTGTTTGTGCAACAAGGTGGCGCTCAACTTCGCTTGCGTAAACCTCGCATCCGTATTTCTGCACAAAAAATTCGTTGCCGTAAATGTGATCGCTGTGAGCGTGTGTGTTAACGATCATCTTAACTTTCCAGCCACGTTCAGTCAGCGCTTTGTCAAGGTCGCCAACGCTTTTTTTATGGTCACCGCTGTCAATCAGCATGACCTCGCTGTTGCCGAGATAATAAACGCCGATGTTTGCAAAGCAGGCAAGATAATAAGTGTTTTCGCCGCACTGAATAAATTTGAACATGAGGGCAGCTCCTTTCGGGGATTCATCAATGCTATAATTATATTCTTAACTTTTATCAGTGTCAATATTTAGACAAGACTAAAGGGCTGTCCTTGCAAAGACAGCCCTTGTTTAATTTATTTGTAATAGTGATTGATTACATCAAGTTTGCCTTCTTGATTATATCCAACGCTGAAGCCGAACACTTCGCAATCTTCATCGAAGGAAAGCTCATATTTTTTGCTTTCAAAAATTGTTTTGTGATTTTTGCCGATAAGCTCAAAGCTGAACGAATCAACGTTGTTTTCCTCAAGATAAGAGTTTGAGAATGAAACAATGTCATCAAGATAATCATAATCGGCGTTCATAATGGAATCAGTTGAAAAAGGGGTATCACCGGACCAGAGTGTCCACGATATTTCATAAACAGACTTGACGTTTTCTGCAATTGATATGTCAAGGTCAATTGTGTCAACTTCGATTTCGATGCCGTCAGTTAGACCGATTGCTTTGGCATCTGTGAGAGTATATGCCAACTCGTTGCTTTCGGAATCGGTAATTTTTAGGTCAAAATCCCTTGACGTGGTCATGTTAGTGTAATAGAGCAGGTAATCAAGCAAATCATCATTTTCGTCAGCGGTTTTGTTAATGCTTAAAAACAAGTCATCTTTTAACCACGGAAATCCTGATGAAGCGCCAACGATTTCACTGTTGAAATTTGCGGGGAAATTACAATATAAAATCATTTGTGCTGCATCTTCTTTGGTGTTGAGATATTTCAGAACATAAACACCTTCGCCCTGCGTGTCACAGTCATTCATCCAGTTTCTGACTTCATTTGATACAGACTCCTTTGTGAGCAGCTGTGATTCGCTTGAAGAAATTGAATTCGCAACGAACATCGAAGCGGAAAAAATAAGCAGAATGCACAAGATTATCGGAATCAAAATGACAATTGCAAGAACGTGTCGCAGGCTTTTGTCATTTTTTTGTGATGATACAGGAGCGGTGCGCTTTTCCGGTGGAATCGGTTCGGCGCAGTTCGGGCAGTTTTCCCAACCGGGTTCAATCACAAATCCGCACCTGTCACATTTTGCTTTGAGTGATGAGCCGCAATAGGGGCAGACTGAAAAATTATAGTTTACTTTTTTGCCGCAGGAAGGACAATGCAGGCTGCTGTTTTCGCTGCGAACAATCAGATAAATGATAAGGCCGATGAAGCCGGGAGCGAGAACAGCAAGAAGTGTCCACAAAGTGGGATTCATGTTCCGTCGTTTAGCGTCACGATAAACGTAAGTTCCGATGATGATGGGCAATGCAATGCACAATGCCGCAATGATAATAATAAGTGGGATAACCAATATACGTGTTGCCATAATAAAAAACCTTTCTGTGTTTAAGTTGAAGCGGGTCACAGCTCAATTGAGTTGTATCCGTTTTTGTAAAATAAAATTGTGATTAAACCGTAACCAATCATTGACACGCAAAGAATTGTGATGCTGACAATTGCGATGAAAAGTGATTTCGGCGCAATGTAAAACGCAAAAAGAGCCAGACAAAGAGCCATAAGAATTGAAGCAATGCGAAGCACACGAATTTGCTTAATCAGCGCACGTCTTTCACTTTCCTGCCGAAGCGTTTGCTCATCCAGTATCGGCGGGGTTACTTTTTCAAAATCAAATGGGTTCTCTCCGCCGATATTCATAAAAGCGGCTTCAAATTCAGATTTTTCATTGTTTTTCATTGAATATCTAACTCCTTTCGCAAAAGTTTTTTCGCCTTGTTAAGCCGTGACTTGACGGTTCCGTTTGGAATTGAAAGAGCGGCGGCTGTCCGTTTTTCGTCAAGGTCGTGGAAATAATGCAAAATGACGGTGATTCGCAGCTTTTCGGGCAAGCGGTTTATTGCGTCATGCAAATCGGAAAAATCTTCTTTTTCCGGTTGCGAAACATCGGCGATAGCCTTGTCCTTATCTTCGGTTGAAGTGAAGCCATCAAACATGGGGCTGCGCTTTTTCCGCCTTGACAAATCACGGTATGTGTTGACGCAGATGCTTGTCAGCCACGCTTCAAACGGTTTTGACGGGTCATATTGCTCAATTCTTCTGAGCGCCTTCAGCCACGTTTCCTGATAGAGATCATCTGCATCGAAAGCATCGGCACAGAGCGTGACACAAAGTCCGTAAAGACGTTTACCGTATTTATATATGTATTGATCGATCAAATCTGTGCCTCCTTTCACTGACATATACGTTTCAGGGAAGCAAAAGGTTCACTTTTTTGTGAAATTTTTCTGAACGCTATACATTATAACATATCCAAATAAAAATAAGATGGTGTTTTTTATTAAAAATGCTAAATCATCTTGATAAAATCCGAATCGTCATGTATAATAGAAAAAAATCAAATGTCGGCTGACGCCGACTTGAACATGAGGTGTATTTATGGCAAAATTAAAAGACATTGACAAGAAAGCGGCAGAAAAGGGCTCAGCTCTTGTTACTCTTTGGCAGTTCGTCAAGTTTATTGTGGTAAGCCTGCTTGCGTGTATCGTTCAGTTTGCGCTTCTCAATATCCTTGCAAAAATCCCTGCAATTCACAACCTTTATGATACTGACTTCCAGTGGTTCGTTTTCAAGTATCTTAAAGAGGACGGCGGTCTCGGCTATTTCATCGCATTCAACACAGCTAACATCGTTGCTCAGATTGTTGCATTCTTCGTAAACAAGGATAAGACCTTTGATTCTGATGCAAACGTTGCTGTTACTCTCCCGATTTACATTGTGTTCACTGTTGCACTGATTTGTTTTTCAGCATGGCTTTCACCAACAATTTTTGGCTGGCTGGTTGGCAAACAGCTCAACGAAACCCTTGCTTTGAACATTGCAACAGCAGTTTGCTCGACGCTCCAGTTCTTCCTTTATTTCCCGGTTGATAAGCTTCTGATGAGTAACAAAAAGAAGAATGGTGAAAAGAAAGAAGAAGCTGAAGCATAATTAAAAAAACAAACACAAAAAGCGAAGTTTGAGGCTTCGCTTTTTTTCTTTTGCCAATCTTTCATGAATTTGCAATTGATGGGAATATTTTACTTTGCTTTTTCATTTCTTATTATATAGGCTTGACCGCTCAAGCGGCAGAAACAGTGGCTTTTTCGCACAATTCACAGTTGAAAACTATGAAATTTTATGCCATTATCAGCATACGGCTATGCAATAATTACATATCAAAAAACATTGTCAATTTGTCGAAATAAGTATAGAATTTATAAGATAATACAATGAATATGTACGCCCGTTTTGGGTACTGTCATATTCACAAATCCAAAGAAAAGGAGGGTATGCCCCTTTAACTTGGGCAAAAATTTATGATCTACAGTTATTATCCGGGATGTACCTTAAAAACCAAAGCCAAAGACCTTGACTCTTATGGCAGAAATGCGGCTCAAGCCCTCGGCGTAACTTTGGAAGAATTACCCGATTGGCAGTGCTGCGGAGCAGTTTATCCGCTTGCATCGGATGAAATTGCAACAAAGCTTTCCGCTGTCAGAGCACTTGCAAGTGCAAAGGCAAAAGCTCAACCTCTTGTTACTCTTTGCTCTGCTTGTCATCACGTCATCAAGCGTGTTAACAATGATATGCAGACAAAAGAAGACATTGCAAAGAAAGTTAACAATTACCTCGGTCTTGATGAGCCATATAACGGCGAAACCGAAGTTATACACTATCTTGAGATGCTTCGTGACAAAATCGGCTTTGATGAGCTTAAAAAGAAAGTTGTTAACCCCCTCAAGGGCAGAAAGATTGCCGCTTATTACGGCTGTTTGCTTCTTCGCCCGAACAAGGAAATGCAGTTTGATGACCCTGAAAATCCAACCATCATGGAGGATTTCATCAAGGCTATCGGTGCTGAGCCGGTTGTTTATGCATTCAGAAACGAGTGCTGCGGCGGCTATATGACCATGAATGACAAGAACCTTGCTTCAAAAATGGCAAACAAGGTTGTTTCTTCTGCAAAGGTTAAAGGCGCTGAAGAAATGATCACAGCTTGCCCGCTTTGCCTTTATAATCTTAAAGAAAACAGCGACGGCAGCTTACCCATCTACTACTTTACCGAGCTTCTTGCTGAAGCACTCGGTGTGAAATAAAGGGGTGTGAAGAAATGCTCAAAACAGGAAAAGAAATGAGCGAGGATATTATTGCAATCAGCGGCATTAACCCAAGACAGTGCATGAAATGCGGAAAATGCTCGGCAACCTGCCCCGCTTTTGAAGAGATGGACATTCATCCGCATCAGTTCGCTTCAATGGTTGTTGAAGGCAGAATTGATGAACTTCTCGAATCCAAAACCCTTTGGAAATGCCTTTCATGCTTTGCTTGCGTTGAAAGATGTCCAAGAAGCGTTGAACCTGCAAAGCTTATTGAAGCTGTCAGAGTCAGCGTTATCAGACAGAAAGGCGTTAACTACCTTTCACCCGACGAAATCCCCGGCAAGCTTGATCCGGAGCTTCCGCAGCAGGCAATTGCCGCATCGTTCAGAAAGTATCGTAAATAAACCAGAGTAAAAGGAGTGTTCAAATTGCAGAGAATCGGAGTTTTTGTTTGTTGGTGCGGAAGCAACATTGCTGCAACGGTTGACGTTGACGCAGTTGTTGAAGCAGTCAAAAACGAACCCGGCGTTTGCTTTGCGCAGAATTACCAATATATGTGTTCTGAAGCAGGACAGAGCCTCATCAAGAATGCCATTGAAGAGCATAAACTGACAGGCGTTGTTGTTTGCTCCTGCTCACCGAGAATGCACGAAGCAACGTTCAGAAAAACAGCCGAAAAAGCGGGTCTTAACCCGTATATGGTTGAAATTGCAAACATCCGTGAGCATTGTTCATGGATTCACAAGGATAAGCAGGAAGCAACTGAAAAGGCAGTTATTCTTGCAAGAGCTGCAATCGCAAAGGTTAACCTTAATGCACCGCTTCAGCCGGGTGAAAGCGCAGTTACAAAACGTGCGCTCATCATCGGCGGCGGCATTGCAGGCATTCAGTCCGCAATCGACATCGCAGATGCAGGTTACCCTGTTGATATTGTTGAAAGATCAGCAACAATCGGCGGCAAGATGGCTCAGCTTGATAAAACTTTCCCGACACTTGACTGCGCTGCTTGTATTCTCACACCGAAGATGGTTGAAGCAGCTCAGCATCCGAATATTAATCTTTACACTTACAGCGAGGTTGAAGAAGTTAAAGGCTTTGTTGGTAACTTCAGTGTAAAGATCAAAAAGAAAGCCCGCTTCATTGACGAAACAAAGTGCACAGGCTGCGCAGTATGCACAACCAAGTGCCCGTCAAGAAAGGGCGGCAACGAATTTAACTGCAACCTTGACAACAGAGGTGCGGTTTACATTCCGTTTGCTCAGGCAGTTCCGAATGTTGCCGTTATTGACAGCACAAGATGCCTTCACTTCAAAACAGGCAAATGCGGACTTTGCCAGAAGGTTTGCTCCGCAGGTGCAATCAACTTTGATCAGCAGGATGAATATATCGAGCAGAAATACGGTGCAATTGTTGTTGCAACCGGTTTCCAGATTTCAGATGTAACAAAGTTCGATGAGTTCCAGTATACAAAGCATCCTGATGTTATCACATCATTGGAGCTTGAAAGAATCATGAACGCAGCAGGTCCGACAAAGGGTACTCTTCTTCGTATGTCAAACAAAGAGCATCCGAAGGACATTGTGTTCGTTCAGTGTGTGGGCTCACGTGACAACACTTGCAGAGGTAAGACATATTGCTCAAAAATCTGCTGTATGTACACTGCA
>JAMPAE010000093.1 GCA_023667385.1 Ruminococcus sp. | reverse complement strand
CGTTCAGCGCACTTGACACAATCACAAAAAGCGCAATCCACGTTTGGTACCTCGACATCATGCAGAAAATCAAGCTTTCAACGCTGTTTATCACGCATGATATTGACGAGGCGATCCTGCTGTCAGACAGAATCTATATTCTCTCAGGCAAACCGGGTCACATCACTGCCGAACTGAAAATTGAACAGCCAAAGCCAAGAACAAACGATTTCACCATGACGAACCAATTCATCGAATATAAAAAGCAAATCATAGAAGCTTTAGCAATTTGATTTAAGCAACAAGGACTGTCACTGAATGTGGCGGTCCTTTTCATTATAATAGTAACAACATGAAGTCACCGTTGATATTGACAAACCGCATTCAAAAGACTATACTCATATTCAGTAATTTTGAAAAGACAAACGGAGATAGATACATATGGACAGTAACATGATTTATGAACAGCTTGGAATCAGCAAAGCTGTGCTGAAATTCAGCGATGGCATTGTTGCAAATTTAAAAGAGCGTTTTGATGAAATTGACCGCATGGCAGAACTGAACCAGGCAAAGGTTATTCTTGCCATGCAAAAAAACAGGGTCAATGCAACCTGCTTTGCAGGCACAACAGGCTATGGTCACGATGACGTTGGCAGAGATACGCTTGAAAAGGTCTATGCCTCATGCTTTCACACTGAAGCAGCACTTGTCAGACCTCACATCACCTGCGGAACTCATGCGCTTGCAATTGCACTTTCAGCAAATCTGCTTCCCGGTGATGAACTGCTTTCCCCTGTTGGCAAGCCGTATGATACGCTTGAAGAAGTCATCGGAATCCGTCAGTCGCAGTGCTCACTGATGGAATACGGCGTAACCTACAAACAAGTTGATTTGCTCCCCGATGGCAGCTTCGATTATGACAACATCAAAAAAGCAATCAACGAAAAAACAAAGCTTATCACCATTCAGCGCTCCAAGGGCTATCAGATGCGCCCGTCATTTTCTGTTGATCAAATCGGTGAGCTTATTAAGTTTGTGAAAACCGTAAAGCCCGATGTCACTGTTATGGTTGACAACTGCTACGGCGAATTTGTTGAGGACAAGGAACCGTCAGACGTTGGCGCAGACATGGTTGTCGGCTCGCTGATTAAAAACCCCGGCGGCGGTCTTGCACCCATCGGCGGCTACATCTGCGGAACACAAAAATGCATCGACCGCTGCGCATATAGGCTCAGCGCACCCGGAATCGGTCAGGATGTCGGCGCAAGCTTGAGCGTTATGACTTCGCTTTATCAGGGCTTTTTCCTTGCCCCGACTGTTGTTGCTTCTTCACTCAAAGGTGCAATTTTTGCCGCAAATGCTTATGAAAAGCTTGGCTTCAACGTTGTGCCCAACAGCACTGAAGCCCGCCATGACATCATTCAGTCAATCGAGCTTGGCTCAAAAGAGGGTATGCTGGCGTTCAGCAGCGGAATCCAGTCCGCTGCCCCCGTTGACAGCTACGTCACCCCGATACCCTATCCGATACCCGGCTACAACGATGACGTAATCATGGCGGCAGGTGCGTTTGTTCAAGGCTCATCAATTGAGCTTTCGGCAGACGGACCGATTCGTGAACCATATGCAATTTATTTTCAGGGCGGCTTAACATGGCAGCACGCAAAGCTTGGCATCATGATGTCGCTTCAAAAAATGCTTGACGCAAACCTGATTGAGCTTTGATTCATCCGCACAGTAAATTTGCATAAAATCGGGCTTCACAATTTGTTCATTTTTCAATTGACAACACCGCCGAAAAGTGGTATATTGAATTTAGAAAAAGGCGTTTGCCGTTTTCTGAATTTCATTCAGGAGGATAATGTCATGGGAAAACTTTTAGCTTTTTTTGTCAGCATTGAAACATTCTTTGCCCGCATCATTGCCATGATCAAAGGCGATTTACCAAAAGAAGATGCATAATTGCACAAATGTATAACAGCTTTTCAGGCAGAGATTTTTCTCTGCCTTTTGTTTTTGACATATTGCGGGAAAGGTGCTGCCAATCTATAGCTTCAGTCCGCAGAGAAAGATACCCCCCTTATCTCTTCGCCTCTTGTTTCAGTCATATGGTACAGCGTCCCGACGTACCCCACAGATGATTGTTACACAAAAAATAACCGCCCAAACTTTAAATTGGGCGGTTGCTTGTTATTAATCGTTGTGGCAGTGTTGCATCAAACGCCCGAATAAGCGTTGAAGCCTCCGTCAACGGCAATTGTTGTGCCGGTAATAAAGCCTGAGTATGCCTCATCGCAAAGGAAAAGCAATGCACCGTCAAGCTCCTCCGGTTCGCCAAAGCGGTTCATCGGGGTTGCAGCAAGGATTTTGCCTGTTCTTGCAGTCGGTGTGCCGTCATCGTTCCAAAGCAGCGCCTTGTTCTGATTTGTTGAGAAGAAGCCGGGAGCGATTGCGTTGACTCTGATGCCGACTTCTGCAAAATGAACAGCCATGAACTGGGTGAAATTCTGCACTGCGGCTTTTGCTGCGGAGTAAGCAGGGATTTTTGTCAGCGGTCTGTATGCGTTCATGGAAGTGATCATGATGATGCAGGTGTTTTCCTTTTCTGCCATGTCACGGGCAAAAATCTGCGTTGGAATCAATGTGCCAAGGAAGTTGAGGTTAAACACGAATGAAATTCCCTGCGGATCAAGGTCAAAGAAGGTTTTGATGCTGTCATCTTTCTGAGCAAGGTCAATTTTTTCAAGTGTTTCCTTTGTTGTTGTTCCTTTTGGGTTGTTTCCGCCTGCACCGTTGAGCAAAATGTCACAAGTGCCAAGCTTTTCTGCAATGACGTCACGTGCAGCCTTCATGCTTTCGCCGTCAAGAACATTGCAGCCAACTGCAATTGCAGTGCCGCCGTCAGCAACAATTTCATCGGCAACCTTTTGCGCAGCCGCTTCATTAAGGTCAAGCACGGCAACCTTTGCGCCCTGTTTTGCAAGTGTTTTTGCAAAGCTGCTGCAAAGCACTCCGCCGCCGCCTGTGACAACTGCAACTCTGTCTTTAAGATTTTCGTGGATAAACATAGCTATATTCCTCCAATGTCTTTATTTTGTTTTATTTTATGGAAAATCTGATTAATTTAAGGTGTACAGATTGTGCAATAGATTTTTCGTCAGAGTGCCGAAAAACCGCAGGCAATACTTTGTGTATTAACGAGGATTTTGAGGTGCCTTGGCGGAAAATATATGCTCAAGATGTGTGCCTTAGGTTAATCAGAGATTCCTTGCAATCGCCTGCAAAACTTTGTTCGCCGCAGGAATTGCGTCATTATATCCGATGCCGCCGTTTTCAAGGCAGACAACGATTGCATAAGGAAAGTCGTTTCTTGTTGAGAAACCATAAAACCATGCATGGCTTCTTCCGTTTGAAACCTCGGCAGAGCCTGTTTTGCCGCAAAACTCAAGGTTTGGAAATTTTGAATCGCCGTAATAGTTCTGAACGTTTGAGCGAAGCAGCTTTTTAACCGTTTTTGCAGTCTCCTCACTGAGCGAAATGTTTTTGTTGATTTTGCCCTTTGCTTCCGTCAGGTTTGCAGAATCCTCAACAAGATATGGGATAACAGCTTCGCCGTTGTTGGCAATTGCACCTGCAAGCATCAGCATTTGGCAGGGGTTAACAAGCGTTGTATATTGTCCGATGCCTGCCCAGCCTAAATCAAGCGAGGTTGATTTGCTCACGTCAAACCAGCTCGCTTTGGTTGTTGCCCTTGCAACGGTGACTGGTTTATCAAAGCCAAGCTGTTTAACGGTTTCGCTCATTTTTTCCTTACCGAGTTCGTTTGCAAGCTCGGCAAAAACGCAGTTGCAGGAAACATTCAGCGCACGCTCAAAGCTGAGCTTACCGTGACCGCTTTTGTTGTTGCAGATTACATCGCCGCCTTTTGCGTGATATTTACCGGTGCAGGAGAAAGTGCGCTTTTGAACATCGGGGATGTTTTCAAGTGCACAAATTGCCGTCACAACCTTGAATGTTGAGCCCGGAGTGAACAGGCCCGAAATGAAACGGTTGAGATAGATACCGTCATATTTTCCGCTTGTGTTGGTTTCAATATCCGACGGTTTGTTGTTCGGGTCATAGGTCGGAGCGGAAACAAGGCAAATCACTTCGCCTGTTTTATAATTGTATACGCAGATCGTGCCTTTGTTGCCCCTCATTGCGTCATAGGCAACTGCATTGATGTCTGCGTCAATTGTCAGCTTGATGTTGATTCCCTCATCGGATTTAACTGCATCATAAACTCCGTTTACGAAGTTATAGCCGATAAGCTCGGGGCGGTAAAGCGTTTGGATACCTGTTGAAATGTAACCCTGCGAATCGCCGACAACGTGCAGAGTGGAAATCCTTGTTTTATAGTTTTCGCTGTAAATACGCTTGCCGTCTTTTGTTGTGACAAGGATGTCGCCGTCACGGTCATAAATTGTGCCCGCCGTTGAAAGCTGACGGTTTGTGAAAACATGGTTGTTGACTCTGTTTGCCGCCCATGTTCCGCCGTTTGCAATGAACGAATAGAGCATGAAACCGAGTCCGACAAAAAATGCAGCGATGAGCGCAAAAATGACGTATGCACGTTTGGTTATGTTTTTCATATCATCACACCGCCTTTAACTGTTTTTGAAAACTTTCGGGTATGTTCTGACGTCGGCGGATTTGATGAAAGCAAACAACGCCCATGAGCAAATCATGCTTGAACCTCCCTGGCTGACAAACGGCAGCGTGACGCCTGTCAGCGGAAGAATGTCAGTGATGCCGAAAATGTTCAGTGCCGTTTGGAACAGCAGCATCGCCGCCGCCGAGCAAGCGGCAATTGAATAAAACGTTGACGGTGCAGACTTTGAATTTTTAACCGCATAGATGGCGATGATGGCAAAAGCGATGACAATTGCAAAAGCAACAATCATGCCAAGCTCCTCACACACAACGCCGAAAACCAAATCGGTTGTGGAAGCAAAAATATATCTCAGCCTGCCGTTGCCGAGCCCCAAGCCGAACAGACCTCCGCTGACTGAGTAAATCAGCGTGCGAACCTGCTGGAATCCACGGGAATCATCAATATGCTCCCAAACGTGGCGATAAGCAGCAAAGCGGTTTGCAACATAAGGCTTGACGGCGATGATGAGAATTGCACCTGCGGCTGCGGCTGCGCACACAAACAAAATTGACCTGATGTCACCGGAGCGCATGAATGCAATGATAACAAAAGTGAAAAAGAAAATCAAGGCTGTTCCAAAGTCTTTCATCAAAATCGGAACACCGATGCAGGCAAGTGCATAACCAATGTAAAGATAAATATTTTTCGATGTGAGCAGCTTGTCCAGCGAAGCCGCACCAACAAAAATGAAAGCGATTTTCACAAGCTCCGCAGGCTGAATTGAAAAACCGTGAAACTTGATCCAGTTATATGCGCCGTTTGTCGGCCCTGAAACGAAGCGGATGTAAGCAAAGGCACCATAGAAAAACACAAGTGAGAAAATTGCCAACGGCATACGTACCGCCATGACACGCTTAACATCCTGCAAAAACCAAAGCAGAACGTCATAAACAACAAGCCCCAAAATGACGGCAACAAGCTGCTTTATCAGCGAATCCTTGTCAACACTTGCAGAAACGCACATTCCGATTCCGCAAAGAAAAAACGCAATCAGCTCCAGCTCAAAATTGACTTTTTTGAAAAACGTGTGCATGAAACCGACATAGATCCATTCAAAAACGGTGTACCCAAGCAAAATGAGAGCGTGCACCGGATAAAACTTGCCGTCATCGAAAATTACCGGTAATGCCGTGAAAAACTGAAAAACGGTCAGCAGCAAAAGAATGAATCCGCTGTCAACATATTTATATTTTTTCCTGAGCCTGTCCCTATAGGCGGGCTTTTCTTTTCGTGCCATTTTGCTGCCTCCTTAAACTTTTTTATTTGGGCGAACTGTATAATAAAGCCTGTCATCACCAAGGGCAATGATGTCGCCGTCAAACAAAAGCTGAGGTTCGGTGATTCGGTTTCCGTTGAGAAAAGTTCCGCCCATTGAGCCTGCATCCTGAATTGCCCAGCCGTCATCATAAAGCACAAGCTCAGCATGACGCCTTGAAACATTTGGCGAATTGAGCTTGATGTCGCAGCCTCTGTTTCTGCCAATGGAAACGATGTTGCCGAAAAGCGCAAAAACTTCCCCGGTGTCACGGTTGATGATTGCAGGCTGCTTGGCATATGACTGAAAAGCATTGCCGTCGGCGGCTCTGTTTGGCGTTTCAACCGTGTAAGACGGTCTGTCGGTGTATATACTTTCGCCATAGGAAGCGTAATCGCTGCCTGAAAAGCTGTTGGGAGCTTTTTTGAAGTTAAGGTTCGGGCG
>JAMPAE010000092.1 GCA_023667385.1 Ruminococcus sp. | reverse complement strand
CCTTGAAGAAAGCCTGAATCGGCGTGCAGCCCAAATCCATTGCGGCTTCCGGAAGATGCGGATCGAGCTGGCGCAGCTTTGGAAGTACTGACAAAATGACATAAGGCAGGTTGAACGTGATGTGAGCAATCAACATTGTCCAAAAGCCGAGCACATCTGTCACGCCGATGAGCCTGCCCACAAAAACAAACAGCAGCATCATTGAGATACCTGTTACGATTTCGGGATTCATCATCGGGATGTTGGTGACGCTCATGGTTGCCCTTTTGATGAGCTTATTTTTCATGGCGTTGATGCCGACTGCGGCAGCAGTGCCGATTACTGTTGCACAAAGTGAGGAAGTGACAGCCAAAATCAGCGTGTTATAAAGTGCATTGATCGTTGCAGAATCGCTGAGCAATGAACGATACCAACGAAGTGAAAAGCCGGACATTACGCTTGTGCTGGGTGAATTATTGAACGAAAAAACAATCATAACAATAATCGGCGCATAAAGGAAAATCATGATGAGTGCAACATAAAGCTTTGCAAGAGGTGACATTTTTGTTTTCATATCAGCACACCTCCGTCATCATCCTCACCGGTGAAGCGGTTCATAATTGCCATGCAGATGATGATGAGCACCATCAGCACCAGTGACAAAGCCGCACCGAGGTTATAGTTATTGGCAGATTTAAACTGCATTTCGATAATATCGCCGACAAGCGAAAATGCGTTTCCGCCAAGCTTTTTTGAAATATAGAAAGTTGAAACTGACGGCACGAAAACCATTGTGAAGCCTGAAGCAACACCCGGCAGGCTCAGCGGCAAAATTACCTTTTTGAACACATTGAGCTTGTTTGCTCCAAGATCTTCCGCAGCCTCAATCAGACCGTGATCAATTTTTGCCATGATTGAATAAAGCGGCAGGATCATATATGGAATGTAGTTATAAATCATGCCAAGCACAACTGCGCCCTGAGTGTTGATCATGTGCGCATTCGGCAAATGCAGCGCTGTCAGCACCGAGTTGATGATACCCGTATCCTGCAAAATAATCATCAGCGAGTAAGTTCTGATGAGCAGGTTCATCCACATTGGCAGCATCACAAGCATCATCATTGTGCGCTGAACATTCAGGCTGCTTCTTGCCATGATATACGCCAGCGGATATGAAATAAAAAGGCTGATAATCGTTGCAATCAGTCCAAGCCAGATTGACGTGAGCATTATGTCTTTATATTTTCCGATGTCGGCAACATATTGAAGCGTGAAGTTTCCGTTTGCGTCAACAACCGAATAATACACAACGAACAGAAGCGGAACAATGATGAAAATTGCCGCCCAGATGAGATAAGGAGAAGAAATGAGCTTCTTCACTTTGGAATTACTGTTCATTTATCACTCCTCCTCCAACGCAATATCAGAGAGGTGTTCAAGCTCATCACTGAATGAACTGTAATCACCGTAAAGACCGGAATATTTCGACTTTTTCATAACATGGATTGCATCAGGCTCAATTTCAATGCCGATTTTTGCGCCGACGGGATAATAATCGGTTGTTTGAATCATCCATTTGAAGTTCTGAATGTCAACAATCATTTCAAAGTGAATGCCCTTGAACGTGTTTGAAGTGATGACACCGCTGATCATGCCCTTTTCAACCGGCACAACATCAACATCCTCCGGGCGCACAACAATGTCAACGGATTCGTCAACAGCAAAACCCTTGTCAAGGCACTGGAAAACTGCACCGGAAAATTCAGCCTTGAAATCCTGACGCATAACGCCGTCAAGGATGTTACTTTCGCCGATGAAATCAGCAACAAAGGCATTTTTCGGCTCATTATAAATATCAATCGGAGTACCGATCTGCTGAATTTTACCCTCGTTCATGACAACAACAGTGTCAGACATGGAAAGTGCCTCCTGCTGATCGTGTGTAACGAAAATGAAAGTGATGCCAAGGCGCTTTTGAATGTTTTTCAACTCAACCTGCATATCCTTGCGCAGCTTTAAGTCAAGCGCTGCAAGCGGCTCATCAAGCAGAAGAACCCTCGGCTCAACGGCAAGCGCCCTTGCAATTGCAACACGCTGCTGCTGACCGCCGGAAAGCGATGAAATATCCCTTTTGGCAAAGCCCTTGAGATTCACAAGCTCAAGCATTTCACCAACTTTTTGGCTGATTTCCTTTTCTTTCAGCCTCTTATTGCGAAGTCCAAACGCAATGTTTTCATATACATTAAGGTGCGGAAAAAGCTGGTATCGCTGGAAGATAGTGTTAACCTGTCGTTTGTGAGGAGGCAGTAAATTGATGTCTTTGCCCTCAAAAATGACCTGACCACTGTCAGCTTCCAAAAATCCTGCAATGATTCGCAGCGTTGTTGTTTTGCCGCAGCCGGACGGCCCGAGGAATGTGATAAATTCCCCATCCTTGATGCTCAGACTGATGTCATCAAGAACAACCTCATCCCCAAATTTTTTGGAGATGTTTTTCAGTTCGATAATAAACTTATCTTCCATTTGATAAACCCCTTTCCCTGCATGATCTAAGATTTTTAAAATTTAGCGTTACCGCCGATCATGCCCGCTCGATTTAGGTTGATGAGTGTGAGTGCATAAGCAGACCTTGATGCTACCCATTACATAAAAAAAGACCGACTGAGAACTTCCGCCTGACGGACGTGTTCCCTCGTCGGTTACCACGGGTATAAACACGATTAAACGTGTAAATAATCCTTGTTGTGCTTTTTGCAAACTGCACATTCATTGACTAACAATATAGAGCAAAATAGCGCAAATGTCAACAGTTTTTCGTGAATTTTTCAGAATTTTTTTCGGTTGGGTTGAAGTACCTTTAATTTGCTTGCGATTACTTTGTTTTTTGTGGGTTTGCTCGTGATTTCAAATTATACAACAAAAGCCTATCACCTTATGGCAATAAGCTTTTGTTGTGTCGCAACACATCTGTTTTCAGATGTAAGGTTACTATACCACAAAAATAAAAGTAGCGTTGATTTTATCTGAAATGCAGATAGATATTTTTAATCTTCATCTTGACATTGACTTTTTAGGGGTATATACTAATATTAAAGTAACAAATTATTCATTTGTTGCCTAAAACAAATTTAAGGAGATGTTCATTATGTGGCAAAAAATTGTTTCGTTTTTCATGGCTATTTTCGCTTTCTTCGCTTCCCTTTTCGGAATCGGCGGAAACAAAAATGACAAAAGCTGGGTCTATATGAATGAAAAGTACGGCGTTGAAGAACGTCAGACGATGAATTTGTATATACCCAAAAATAATGACGGCTCATGCGGTCTTATTCTTATGATTCACGGCGGAGCATGGATTGAGGGCAGCAAGGAGTCCTATCCTGAGGATACGCTTAAATACGTTTCAAACGACCTCGGAATGGCTGCTGCTGCAATCAACTATCGTTACATTTCAGACACAATCAACGTCAATGACATTCTTGATGACATTGATGCTGCACTTAAAGCAATCAAAGCAAAAGGTGCCGAAAACAACGTTGACATTAACCGTGTGATGCTCACAGGTTCTTCAGCAGGTGCACACCTCTCTCTGCTTTATGCTTATTCAAGAAAAGACACTGCGCCGATTAAGCCGACCTGCGTTGTCAGCAACTGTGCACCGACTAATCTTGCAGACATCAGCTTCTATTACAACAATGATCTCGGTGACATTAATTATGTTTGTTCACTGATGTCAGCAGCTTGCGGCTACAAATTTACTGAAAGCACCTTTAATGACGCTGTTCCGTATCTTAATGCAGTTTCACCGCTGAGTTATGTAACTTCAGATTCTGTTCCGACAGTTATTGCTCACGGTGTTAAAGACACAATCGTTCCTTATGTAAGTGCAACCGATCTTGACGCAAAACTCACTCAAGCCGGAGTTAAACATGACTTTGTGACATTCCCGAATTCAAATCATGGTTTAGAAAGTGATCCTGATTGTTCGCAAAAGGTTAACGATTTGATGTATAGTTACGCAATGGAATACGTTAAGTAAACAATACAAACAATACAACAACAGCAGAGTCAAATGAATGGCTCTGCTGTTAATTTTTGCTAAGCTTTCGTACATCGTCGCTTCGCTTAATGTGCTTTAGATTCTTGCTACGCCGCTGTCTTTTGCAGCCTTAGCAACTGCTGCAGCAACCGTTTTGCCGACTCTTTCATCAAATGCAGCGGGCAGAATATAATCGCTTTTCAGCTCATCATCGGAAACGAGCGATGCAATTGCCTGTGCGGCTGCCATTTTCATCTGCTCGTTGATGTCACTTGCTCTCACGTCAAGAGCTCCCCTGAAAATGCCGGGGAAAGCGAGAACGTTGTTGATCTGGTTCGGATAGTCTGAACGTCCGGTTCCAACAACGGCAGCACCTGCTGCAAGTGCATCTTCAGGCATGATTTCGGGGCTGGGGTTTGCCATTGCGAATATGATTGGATTTTCCGCCATTGAGCGCACCATATCTTGGCTTACGCAATTTGCCGCTGATACACCAACAAAAACATCAGCACCTTTAAGCGCATCCGCAAGCGTGCCCGTGACACCGGATTTGTTTGAGAATGAAGCAAGCTCAACCTTTGCCGGTTCATTTTCAATACCGGGGCGATTTTTGTGAACAACACCTTTGCGGTCACACATGATGACATCTTTCACTCCCATGGCAAGGTATAATTTGGCGATTGCAACACCTGCGGCGCCTGCACCGTTGAACACTGCAACACAATCCTCAATCTTCTTGCCGCAGAGCCTGAGAGCATTGATGAGCGCAGCAGAGCAAATAACAGCCGTTCCGTGCTGATCATCGTGGAAAATCGGTATGTCTGTTTTCTCCTTGAGCTTTCTTTCAATTTCAAAACATCTCGGTGCGGAAATATCCTCAAGGTTTACGCCACCGAATGAGCCTGAAATCAGCGCAACTGTGTTGACAATTTCATCAACATCATGTGATTTAATGCAAAGAGGAATCGCATCAACATCACCGAACTCCTTGAACAAAACGCATTTGCCCTCCATAACAGGCATACCTGCTTCGGGACCGATGTCACCGAGACCGAGCACTGCTGAGCCATCGGTTACAACCGCAATCGTGTTCCAGCGCCTTGTAAGATCATATGATTTGTTTATGTCTTTTTGAATTTCCAGGCATGGCTGAGCAACACCCGGAGTATATGCCAGCGAGAGCGCCTCTTTACTGTCTACTTTTGCACGGGAAGTGATTTCAATTTTACCTTTCCATTCTCCGTGAAGTCTGAGTGATTCTTTTGCGTAATCCATAAATCTCACCTTCTCCTTTAAATTACACTATATCATATTTTTTTAAATCTTTGACATAAGTATTACCATTTTGCAATAAAATACTTATAAACCGCAGGGAATCTCTCAAAAAAATCGAGAGATTCCCTATTTTTAATTCGCCTTAATTATTTCTCCCACGGGAAAACATACTGTGAAAGACCAAGGTCATCACGTACTTTTGACATTTCAAGCTGAACAGGTCCGCTGATGGGAACACCGCTGTCTTTTCTTGAAAGCCAAACATTCCACTCTTTTTCACCTGCTGTGAAGATGTGGTCTGCACCGGGAGCCTTCTTAGAAGCACGAACAGTACGAATGATTTCGCCTGCTTTCTTTCTTGTAAGTTCTTCACCAAGGAAGTGGTTGGTGTCAATTGCAATGAAGAAATGACCAAGATGATAAGGAACCTTGTTGCCGTTTTCATCTGTGCCGTTGAGAGCTTTACCGTAGTTACCATCCTGAAGAACAGATGAAAGAAGTTCAACTACCATTGCATAGCCGAAGCCTTTATATCCGCCGAGAGCTTCGCCGATACCGCCGAGAGTTGTGAGAGCGGCAGTACCTTTTCTGATTCTCTTGAGTGCTTCGCCTGCATCGCCTTCAACAGCTTCACCGTCAAGGCCAACAATTGTGCCGGGATGAACATCTTCGTTGATTCTTTCATAATATTCAATCTTACCGTTCTGAGTGATTGAAGTTGCGCAGTCGATGTTGAAATCGAAATCTTCATCAGTCGGGATACCGATTGTGAGCGGATTTGTGCCGAACATACCCTCAACACCGAAGGTCGGAGCAACTGACGGACGTGCGTTGGTACCTGTGATACCGATGCAGCCTGCCTTTGTTGCCATTGTGGTGTAATAACCGGCAATACCATAGTGGCATGAATTGCGAACAACTACCATACCCATGCCGTATTTCTTAGCTTTTTCGATTGCCATTGACATTGATTTGTGGCCGATAACCTGACCCATACCGTCATGACCGTCAACAACTGCTGTTGTTTCTGTTTCTTTTACGATTTCAAAGTTTGTTACGGGGTTCTGAATGCCGTCATTGATTCTGTCGATGTAAATCGGCT
>JAMPAE010000091.1 GCA_023667385.1 Ruminococcus sp. | reverse complement strand
TGAGCTGTTGACAGATATGTCATAAGAACGGGAATCGCCCCATTTGCATGAGCAATAGAAATTGTGATAGCTCTTGCGGTATCTATCTTTGCGCTGCATGAGGTCATAGGCTTCTTTTTCGGTCATTTTGCCTTTGTCAGCGGCAATTGTGCGCTGTGCCTTCGTTTGCGGATCGGCAAGAACAAAGATTGTCACAAGGTTCGGGTTGCCTTGAAGAACAACCTCCGAACAGCGTCCGACAACAACAAAAGAATCGCCGTTGTTTGCTTTTTCACGAAGAAAATCGAACTGCATATTTGCAATTGCATCGGCAGGTGAGCTGCTGTGTCCGTTAACACTGCGTGAGAACAGGCGGCTTCTCGGAACCTCGTCATATCTTTCAAGCGCCGCAGGGTCAACACCTTTTTTCTTTGCAATTTCAAACATGATGTTGCGGTCATATAACTCCAAACCGAATTTTTCGGCAAGGATTGTTGCAATTTCATGGCCGCCGCTTCCGAATTCACGTCCGATGGAAATTATCAACTGTTTTGACATGGTATTATCCTCCTTAGCAATATCTTATGAAAATTATAAGCATGGAAATCACAAGCACAATTGCGGTTGCAGGAACTGTTTTTGCGCAATATTTGCCCCATCCGATGGGATAGCCGTTTTTGTTTGCAACAGATGTTCCCACAACGTTTGCCGAAGCGCCAATCGGTGTTGCAGAGCCACCGATGTCAGTGCCCATTGAAAGCGACCAAACAAGCACGGAAAGCGGTGTTCCCGTTGCAACGGAAAGGCTTTTGATAATTGGAATCATGGTTGCTGCAAACGGAATGTTGTCAACAAATGCACTTGCAATTGCAGAAACCCAAATGATGATTGCAAGCATGAGCATCACGTTGCCACGGCTGATTTTTTCAATGAAGTTTGCAACTGTAACAAGGATTCCCGTTTGTTCAAGTCCGCCGACAACAACAAACAGACCAATGAAGAACAGCAGGGTTTTATAGTCAACTTTTTTGAGAATTTCAACAATGCTTTTCGGCGAGGTGATGAGGGTCACAACTGCAATGAACAAGCCGATTGTTGAAACTGTTAAGCCTGTGTTTGCGTGAGTGATGAGCAAAACAACAGCAACAAGGAAAATGATTGTTGAAATGACAAAATCTGTTTTGTTTGTGATTGCAGATGACGGAGTCGGCATTTTGCTGATGTCGACCTGTGAATCATTTTTAAGCTCCTTGCGGAAAACAAGGAAGAAATAAATCACAACAAAAATCAGCGAAACGCCTGCAATCAAGCCTGTGTTTGTGATGAAATCACTGAATGAATAGCCGAGAGAAGTGCCGATGATAATGTTTGGCGGATCGCCGCACATTGTTGCGCTTCCGCCGAGGTTTGCGCAGAAAATTTCAGAAAGAATCATCGGAACGGGGTTGAATTTCAAAAGCTGAGCAAGTTCAACTGTGACCGCTGCAAGGAAAAGGATGACAGTGATGCTGTCGATAAACATTGCGAGCACCGCAGACATAAGCATGAACATCAGGAAAATCGGAACGGTTTTATAGCGAACAAGCTTTGCAAGGAACATACACATCCAGCGGAAAAATCCTGCCTTTGCCATGCCTTCAACCATGATCATCATGCCGGCAATGAAAACAATTGTTTCCCAGTTAATACCCGATGACGACGAGGCTGCCTCACCTGCACTGTACCAGAAATCGGCGGTGAAAATTGATTTCACGTTGATTGTTTCAACAATGGCGTCCATGCTGTGCATACCGATTCCGAAAACAACAACAATTGTCAGCGCACCGCAAACCAAAGTGATCCAGTGACGCTCAATTTTTTCCGAAATGATTAATGCAAACATCGCAACAAAAATCACAACTGCTGCAATTTGACTGAACATTTTAACATCTCCCTATATTTTAGCTGTTTTTTTAACCTTAAATCAAGTTAAATCTCTTTTTTCGAACTCGCATTATAGCACAGAAATTTTTTAAAGTCATTGTTAAAATGATAAGAAGATTAATACCAAATAATTTAAAAAATTAGTCAATATTTCAACTGTTTGGTGCAAGGACGCTTTCTGCATATGCCGGATTTTTGCCCGAAAACAAACAGTTGTAAAATCTGCCAATCGGTGGTATACTAACAGCGGATGAATTTGTCAGCGCAGCTTTTGCTGTGCCTGCTAAAAAGGAAGTGTTGCAATGATTTCGGTTGCACTTGCCGCATATAAAGGCGAAAAATATATTGAAGAACAGCTCATGTCAATTTTGCCGCAGCTTGGACATGATGATGAAATTATCGTTTCTGATGATAAGCCCGGCGGACAGACGGAAAAAATTGTGAAGCGCATCATGGCTGAGGACAGCAGAGTCATTTATGTTGAGGGCAAATCAAAAGGTGTTGTTGCCAATTTCACAAACGCAATCAGGCATTGCCACGGAGATAAGATTTTCCTCTGCGATCAAGATGACGTTTGGCTGCCGAACAAGGTGAAGCGAGTTATGGAAGCATTTGACGGCGGTGCAACTTTGGTTTTGCATAATGCCTATGTTGCGGACAAGGATTTGAATATCACCGATTATTCTTTTTTTGCAGCAAGAGGAAGCAAAAAAGGCTTTTTCCGTAATATTGTGAAAAATTCCTATATGGGCTGCTGCATGGCGTTTGACAGGTCACTGCTGAAAAAAATTATGCCGATGCCACGCTTTATTCCGATGCATGACCAGTGGATAGGTCTTATGGGCGAGGTTTACGGAAAGGTTGAGTTGATTGATGCACCGCTGATTTATTATCGTGTTCACGGCGAAAACGTCACAGGCGGCGAAACAACGCTCAGGCAAAAAATAAAATGGCGCAACTATCTTATAAGAAGGCTCAATATGCGCATTTTCCTCAATAGATAAGAAAGGCTATGTTTTAATATGGATAATTACACAGTTTCGGGTTGTATCGTGACATATAACGGCAAAAAAATCATTGAACGCACAATTTCAAGCGTTCTTGAAAGCACAAAAGGAGTTGATTTTCAGCTTTTCATTGTTGACAACAATTCAACCGACGGAACACCTGATTTTATACGTGAGCGCTTTCCGCAGGTGACTGTGATTGAAAGCAAGGCAAACAGCGGCTTCGGTGCAGGGCATAATAAGGTTATACCGTTTCTCAATTCCAAATATCACGTTGTAATAAACCCTGACATTATTCTCAAAGATGATGTTATAACCGAGCTTGCAAACTATGCCGATACTGATGACCGAATCGGTCTGCTTTCACCTCAGATTCTTTTTGAGGACGGAACGCTTCAAAAACTCGGCAAGCGCAATCCAACCGTTCGCTATCTCGGCGACCATTGGTTCCGCAAGGGTGACGAGCCGTCAAAAACCATGATAGAATATTGTATGCTTGATATGCCGACGGACAAGCCTTTTGAAGTTACAAACGCAACAGGTTGCTTCATGTTTTTCAGAACCTCTGTGTTTAAGCAGCTCGGTGGTTTTGACGAAAGATTTTTTATGTATCTTGAAGATTGCGACATCGCAAGGCGAGTCAGCGAAAAATATAAAGCTTTGCACTACCCGATGGCTAATGTATATCATCTTTGGGAGCGTGAAAGCAAGCGCAATAAAAAGCTTTTGATGATTCACATTAAATCAATCCTTACCTATTTTGCAAAGTGGGGACTTAAATTTTAATTCTTCAGAAAGGATAAGCATAGCTTATTTATAGATATGGCAAAGGTTTCAGTTATAATTCCTGCATATAATTCACAGCAGTTCATTGCAGAAACGCTCGACAGCCTTTTGAGGCAGACTTTAAAAGATATTGAGGTTGTTATTGTCAATGACGGCTCAACCGATGGCACGCAGAAAATCATTGATGAATATGTTTCCAAGCACGACATTTTCGTTTCGTTCGTTCAGGAAAACGCAGGCGTTTCCGCCGCAAGAAACTTCGGCATGGAAAAAGCAACCGGCGAATACGTGGTTTTCCTTGACGCTGATGATTACTATTCAGACGGTTCGCTCGAGGCGTTTTATGAAACAGCGAAAAAAACAGATGCCGACATCGTAATCGGCAGGCTTGCAACTTTCGGCGACGGAAAGGAAGTTCGCTTCAATGAGTTTGCCGATAAAATTGCAAAAAGCAGCAGTGTTGACACATTTGACAAGATACTTCTTTGGAATTTCCTTGTTGGCAACAAGTGCTACAAGCGTGAAAGGCTTGTGCAGTCCGGTGTGCGGTTCCCTGCTTATCGCTATTGCGAAGAGGGTGCATTCTTCATGAGTTATGTTTACACAGGCGCAAAAATCAGCGGAACGTTCGGCAGCGAAATGTATTATCGCAGGCACACGACCGAGCAGGGGCTTTCCGTCAGCCAAACAGTCAGCGAGCAGCTTGTGAAAAGTTTCAGCGGCGCACTTGATTTCATTTTTGAAAAAGCCAAAGAAGCGCTGAAAAAATCAAGTGCCAGCGTAGATAAGGACGATTACCTGCAAGAAATTATATATAAAAAAGCACACGTGCTGATTTCACAGTTCTATCGTTTGATGTGGCACGGCGATGATGAATGCGTTGCCTTTTGCGCAAAAGAATTTGAACGCCTGAGGCTGCTCATGACAAGGGAAACTTTTGCAAAAATCTGTGCCGCAAACAATGATTTGCACCTTGAAAGCATTTGTAAATCAAAAAAAGAAGCTGCAAGACGGGTGGATGCTTCTGTGATTATGGGAAAATGCGGCGGCAAAGATATGACAGCATTTTTCAATTCGCTTTATGATCAGCTTTCTCCGATGTTTGAGGTCATTGTGCCGCAATCCATGGTTGATGAGGGCAGGGTTCCCGATGAGTACCTTGCCAATGCAAACCTTGTTGTGCTCCCCGATAAGGCATACATGAAAAATGCAAAAAAAGCGGCAAAATCAAAAAGGAAAGTGATTTTTAAATCGCCTGCCGTGCTTGACATCCGCACTTTAAGAATGATTCACCGAATCCCCCTGCCCGATGGCGTCAAAACGGCATTTTTCCCGCTTATGCTCAAATTGATCAACTTCGTGCTTATTAAGAAAATCATCAAATAAAGGAAAATATTATGAAAAACCTGTTTTATTCGATTTATGCTTTACTGTTTAATGTTTATGCAAAACTGTTTCATGTTAAAAAGAACCGTGTTGCGCTGGTTTCAATGCACAATGAAAATTTTAACGATAGCCTTGGAGCAGTTTATAATCAAATGAAAAAAACGGGCGATTTTGATTTTGTGTTCATCACAAGGCAGGATTTGGAAGTGAAAGCGAAAAACATTTTTCGTGTGTTTAGCTTTTTCTTTATAAAATCGTTTAAGCTTGCAACCTCGCAATATGTTTTCCTCAACGATAATTTTATGCCGATGGCAAAGTTGAATTTCCGTGAGCAGACGGTTGTCATTCAGCTTTGGCACGCTGAGGGTGTGTTCAAAAAATTCGGCTTGGCAATTAGCCAGCCTGATGAAATCAGAAAAAATGAAATTGAGCTTAACAAACGGCTGAGTTTTGTTGTTTGCTCATCAAAGGCGGTGGCTCCGCTTTATGCCGAAGCGTTCGGCGTTGACGAAAGCAAGGTTTTGCCGCTTGGCTCTGCAAGGGTTGATTACTTTTTCAGTGGCGCAAACGCAGAAAATTTACGCAAAAAAATTGATGAGCTTTATCCTGAACTGCAAAACAAAAAGCTTGTGCTTTATGCACCGACATTTCGTGATGACCCAAAGCAAAATGTCAATATCCTGTCGCATTTTGACATCGCTGCGTTCAACGAGGCGCTCGGCGGTGAATATGCGTTGCTTGTTCGTCTGCATCCGCAGCTTCACGAAAGTATTGACAAAATTGACGGAGCAGTTGATGCCACGGAATTTGACGATGTGCGTGAGCTGGTGCTTGCCTGCGATGTGCTGATAACAGATTATTCCTCAATCTGCATGGATTTTTCAATTCTTGACAAAAAAACAATCTTTTTTGCCTATGACCTTGAAGAATACATAGCCATGAGGGACTTTTATTTTGATTATGAAACCTATGTTCCCGGAGCAGTTGTCAGAGATACTGAAGCAATCATTGACGAAATCAGAAAGCCTGTTGACAAGGAAAAGAACGAAAAATTTAAGAATTTCAACTTTGATTTTGCCGATGGCAGCAGCGCAAAGCGAATTGTTGACTATATTATGAAATAAAACGCAAAAAAATTTTTTGAAAGCTATTGACAAATTATGAAGCAATGGCTATAATAGCAATGGTTAGCAAAAGCTAACCCTATAGCACAACTGTGCGATGAATAAAAATGGAGGGTTTCTCATGATACCGTTAACGCTTGTCGATGTCGGCGAAGAAAATATCATTAAGAAGATCGGCGGAAAGCCTGAGGTGAAAAAACATCTTGAA
>JAMPAE010000090.1 GCA_023667385.1 Ruminococcus sp. | reverse complement strand
GTTGGGTGTCAAGCTTTGTGGAGGCCGGCACAATGGGCACAATGTCAACTTTCATGACGGTTTTGCTCGGTGTCAAATTTGTTGTGAAGCCCGTCATGACAACCAAAGAGAGCATGAACGAAAAGCTCAGCGCAAAGCAGCGCATGATACGCTCTGTTTTGGCAGGTGTGATGATTGGTTTCATCTGTGGCTTTGTTGGAGCGGGAGGCGGCATGATGATGCTTCTCATTTTGACAACTGTTCTCGGCTATGAGCTTAAAACAGCCGTTGGAACAAGTGTGTTCATCATGGCATTCACTGCGTTCACAGGCTCTGTAAGCCACATTGCAATCGGCGGAATGCCTGATGTTTGGGCGCTCATTTTCTGTGTAATTTCAACGCTTCTCTGGGCGCAGATTGCAGCTAAATTTGCAAACAAGGCAAGCGCAAAAACGCTCAACAGAGCAACAGGCTGTGTGCTTATCGTCATTGGAATCGTCACAATTGTGTTCAAATATGCGGCGTAAATAATTTTTGTGAGGAATAAAAATGATTGATATAAAACAGTGGATACAGATGCTTATTGAAAAGTTGGAAACTGCTTTTGCAGGACGTATCGTATTTATCGGCTTGCAGGGAAGTTACGCAAGAGGAGAGGCAACCCGAAACAGTGATATTGACATTGTTGTTATTTTTGACGAATTGACTGCTGATGATATGTTTATGTATGATAATATACTCAGCACCATGCCTAATCGGAAGCTTGCGTGCGGATTCATTTCAGGCAAAGATGAGCTTTCAAACTGGGAGCCGTCCGATTTATTTCAATTCTATCATGACACAATCCCGATTAAGGGCAATCTTGATTTTATGCTGAATCTGATTAGTACCGAAGCAGTCATCAGAGCAATCAAAATTGGAGCGTGCAATATTTATCATGCTTGTGTGCACAATATGCTGCACGAAAAGGACATGGAAATGCTTTCCGGTTTATATAAATCGGCGGTATTTGTCATTCAGGCTATCTATTTTCATAATGAAGGTGTATACATTAGAAAAAAATCCGATTTGCTTGAGCAGATTGATGAACAGAGTCGGGAGATTATTGAAGTCAGTAACAGGTTCAAAATGAATTATGTGGCCGGCGATGAATTTATCAGACTTTCCGGTTTGCTGTTCAATTGGTCAAAATCAGTCATCAACAACACTTATTAAACTATGTGGGTAAGGTCATGCTTTTATTTTCGATCTTAGCCGCATATTAAGTTTTAATTGAAATTTAAAGTAAATTTATAGTAACTTTTCATAAAAACTTTCAAAATCATCTTTATTTTTATGTACAATAATGCTATAATATAAACGAAGAAAGGAGGAGGCAGTTTATTATAAACAAAAAACTCCCCTGATTTTCAGGGTTGATTATAGAAAGGAGATGACGTTATGAAAATAACAGTTATCGGCAGAAGATGCACACCAAGAGATTCATTCAAAGAAAGAGCAGCCAAAAGGCTTGAAAAAATCGAACGCTTTTTCGGCTCAGAGGCGGAGGCAAAAATCACTGCAAATGTTGAGCGAAACGTGGCAATTGTTGAACTGACAATTTTCCATGAGGGTATGTTCTATCGTGCTCAGGAAAGAGCAATCGACATGAACGATGCGCTCGACCGTTGCATTGACACAATCGTTAGGCAAATTCGTAAAAACAAAACCAGGGTTGAGAAACGCCTGAAGCAGGGCGCTTTTGAACCGTTTGAAGCAATAGATACTCTTGAAGCACAGAAAGATTATGATGTTGTTCGTTCAAAAGAAATTCCGCTTAAACCTCAAAGCGTTGAAGAAGCAATTCTTCAAATGAACTTGCTTGATCATCAGTTCTATATGTTCTTCAACAGCGAAAACGAAAAAATATGTGTTGTTTATGCAAGAAAAGACGGCGGCTATGGCTTAATTATTCCTGAAACCGATTGATTTTATTTCAGTTATGTGTTAAAATTTTTGCCAACGGCTAAAGTTAATTTAAAACAGCGGCAGCTCGTCTGTCGCTGTTTTTTAGTATCAGGAAAGGAACAATGCGGTATTTCATATTGCATTGCACGGAAAATAAAATGCAGATAAATTTTGTGATTCCATGCCTGTTGGGGCTTGAAAAATTAATTGCAGACGAAATGAAAGCAATCGGCGCTGAAAATGTTGTTGCCGAAAACGGACGTGTGCTTTTCAGCGGTGATGAACACATTCTCGCCAGAGCTAACATCTGTTCACGCTATGCGGAGCGTATTCAAATTCTTGTTGGCTCATTTGAAGCGCTGACATTCGAGGATTTGTTTCAAGGCACAAAATCTCTCCCGTGGGAGGAGTGGATTGGTGCATATGATGCATTTCCCGTGAAAGGCTATTCCATCAACTCAGCACTGTTTTCTGTCAGTGATTGTCAGTCAATAATCAAAAAGGCAGTTGTTGAAAGGCTTAAATCAAAATATAATATATCATGGTTCGAGGAAACCGGACCGACCTATCAGATTCAGTTTTCAATCATGAAAAACAAGGTGAGCCTGCTCATTGACACTTCGGGCATGGGGCTTCATAAGCGTGGCTATCGCCTTGAAGCGGGCGGAGCGCCGATTAAAGAAACTTTGGCTGCGTCGCTTTGCTGCCTTGCAAGACTTCGTGAATATCACACACTTTATGATCCGATGTGCGGTTCGGGAACGATCTTAATTGAAGGTGCAATGATGGCAAACAATATTGCACCCGGACTTCACAGACATTTCTCTGCTGAGCGTTGGCAGAATATTCCCGAGAGCGTTTGGAATGAGGAAAGAGAGCGTGCAAAATCGCTTGAGCTTATCGAAAGCAGGTTTGTTGCTTATGGCTCTGATATTGACGAAAAATCACTTGAAATTGCAAAGGCAAATGCGGTTAGGGCAGGCGTTGACAAGTTCATCACTTTTGAGAAAAAAGATGTTTGCGCATTTACTCCGAAAAGTGAAAAAGGCACTGTAATTTGTAATCCGCCATATGGCGAAAGGCTCCTTGATTTGAAAGAAGCTGAACGACTTTATAAGGTTATGGGTGATCGTTTTGCATCTCGTCACGGCTGGGCATATTATATAATCAGCCCCTCTGAGGATTTTGAGGTATTCTTTGGCAAAAAGGCTGACAAACGCAGAAAACTATATAACGGAATGATCAAATGCCAATTGTTTATGTATTTCAAATAAGGTGATATAATGAGTAACATAATTGTTCACCCAATTCCGCCGCTGTTTCAGCCGGAGTCTGACACGCTGATTTTGGGTTCGTTTCCGTCAATCAAATCCCGTGAGGGCGAGTTTTTCTATCATCATCCGCAGAATCGTTTTTGGAAAGTGATTGCTGCTGTAACAAATTCTCCTATACCAACCTCTATTGATGAAAAACGAGATATGATTCTCAGCAATCGCTTTGCACTTTGGGATAGTATCGGTCAGTGTGAGATAACAGGCTCGCAGGATAGTTCAATCAGAAATGCAGTTCCGAATGACATCAGCTCAATTCTCGCACAAACAAAAATCACACGCATTTTCTGCAATGGCGGCACATCGCATCAGTATTATCAAAAGTACATCTTCCCCAAAACAGGCATTGAAGCTTTCAAGCTTCCGTCAACAAGCCCCGCAAATGCATCATGGTCATTGGAGCGCCTTATTAATGCGTGGTCTGTTATATCGAAATAAAAATTAAATCCGACAACACATTTGTGAAGTCGGATTTTTTATGTATTAAAGCTTAAAATCTTCCTCGCTGAAATCAGTGGAGATTTTCATTTTCATCGGCACACGCTTTAATGGGTCATATTTAAACTTCTTGCACGAATCATCAGGGTTGGTAATACCTTTATATTTACACAGCACGCTTGACTTATCTTTAGGTATGTGTCCGTTTAAACAGCAAGCGCATCTTGCATCACCACTGTTTTTGTTAAGCATTTTTTGTCTCAACAAAATCACCTCCATTTTTAGCTTTTTTATTGTATCATACAATCACTTTTTATTCAACTGTCTTTTCTGAATTTAATTTTGAAATTATCTCCGAGCAGTAACAGCAAGCACATCAAAAACATACCAAGTGAAACTGAAAAGCAGGCAGAGGTTGAAACTGTAAAATTATCTGTAACAGAAAGAAAAACGTTTTCTTCAACCGGGAAAAAACAGAGAAGAAGCTGACATATTATCACTGAAAGTGCACCGTTTATGATTCGGCCTGTCAAAAAGTATTTAAGCTTCATTCGCAGTTTTATGACGCTTGACATCACCTGAAAATGCGCACAAAATCCGCTCCAGCCAATGATTCCTGCAATAATCGGAATGGGTAGCTTGCCGCTTGCACAGTTGCAGCCGTTTGTGACTTCAAGAATGCAGCTTAAAAACAGTTTCATACCTTTGGAAAGCTCAAAAACGTCAATCAGCTTTTCCAGCGATGAAAAAATAATCACCCAACTGCAAATTGCAAGCATACCCGATGTGCTTTGAGAAACAGAACACACCAGTGCCTGAATAAAATTCGGCTTATTTGTTTCTTTGTTGCAGGGAATATCAACAAATGAGTTTTCATCTGCAATAAATCGTGTCAGAAAGCCAATCATCAGTGAAGCTAACATCTGTGAAAAAAACAAAATCACGCCAGCCTTAGCTGAGCCGAGCATATAGTGACCGACCGAACTTATAACAAATGCGGGTCCCGGATTAATGCAAAACAAAAGCAGTCGCTGCCCTTGCTCACGTGTTATCTGTTCTTTTTCATAAAACTGTTTGACCATTTTTGCACCAATAGGAAGTCCGCCGATGTTGGAAAGCAAAATCACCGATGAGCTGACTCCGGGCTGCTTAAAAATCAACTGTGTCCACCTGTTGAATAATTCACCGATTTTGCTGCAAATTCCGCTTTCAGCAAAGAACGATGACAGTACCATAAACGGAAACAATGATGGTATAACCGTGCTTACGCACAGATTTAACCCATATTTCACACCTTCACCGGCTTGAGCGGGAAAGCGCAGCAACATGAATGCAATTGTGAAAACGAATCCCGTCAGCAATAAATATAAAGCTGCAATCTGATTACTTTTTGATTTGATAATACTTTTATTCATTTAAACCACCGTTAAATGATATGTTTTTTAGCTTCGGGATAGTATTAATACAGCAATTCATCTCATAAAATGTAGTAAAAAAGCAAAAGTGAGGATGAAGCATGAAGCAAAATTCACGAAAACCAACAGATGTTTTTTCAGAGCATAGCATAAACAGTGAATTGACACTGCCGCACATTGAGCTTAATTCAAATTGTCACGCCAATGTGGAAGGCTGCAAAGGAATCATCGAATATGACGGCACTGTTGTTCGCATCAACTGCGGCAATGTTATCATAAAATTCTGCGGTGACGATTTAAGCATAAGAGCGCTTACAACCGATAGAATATCAGTAAACGGAACAATTTTCAACGTTGAATTTTGCTCATGAGGTGATTTTTAGTGTTTATCATTGAGTTTTTTCGCCGCATTTTTGGCTATGTTACTTTTTGTGCATCAGGCGGCTTCGGTGAAAGGTTTATCAATTTGTGTGCTTCTCAGAGCATTGAAATCCGAAACATAGAAATTTGCAAAAACTCCATCATCGCCGACACAAAGGTGAAAAACTATCAAAGGCTCAGGCATATTGCAAGAAAATCCGGAATGACGATAAGAGCAACGAAGAAGCACGGCTTGCCGTTCTTTTGCAATAAGCATAAAAATCGCATCGGGCTGCTTATCGGAGCGGTTTTCTTTGCTGCTTTTATGAGTATCATGTCGCTATTCATTTGGAACGTTGAGACCGTTGGCTCAGAAAAAATCAGCAGCAGCGAAATTCTTGGCGCAGTTGAAGAATTCGGATTAAAAAAAGGTGCATTTTCCGCAAAAGTCAATGAAGAGGAGATTGTACGTCAGGTGATGATGAAAATGAGCGGCAAACTTTCATGGATGGCTGTCAACATTAAGGGGTGTCACGCTGTTGTTGAAGTCAGGGATTATGAGCCACGTCCTGACGACGAAACCTATACGGATCCGTGTAACATAATTGCAGATTTTGACGGATTGATTCTGTCCATGGATATATATAACGGTAAAAAAGCAAATTATGAGGGTAACGGTGTCAGCAATGGTGATTTGCTTATAAGCGGCATTGTTGAAAACCGTGACACATCTTCTCAGTTCATGGAAGCAAGAGGTGAAATTACGGCTTTGCATAATGATGAAATCAAAACAGAAACAAGTGCCGTAAACGAGATGAAGATTTATAAAAAAATCAAAGCTGTCAGCAGTCTGAAGTTCTTTTGGTTAAAAATACCTCTTGGTTTTTTCGCTGCAGACAAGGCTTTCGATGAATTTGTAACCGAGGAATATGTAAACTATGGTGACTGTGAGCTGCCGCTTGGCATCATAA
>JAMPAE010000008.1 GCA_023667385.1 Ruminococcus sp. | reverse complement strand
GAGCGAATAGAATCAATGGATTTAACAAAATATAATTTTTTTGACGTAAAGACTTTTATAAAACGACAAAATATGATAAGATTGTATCTATATAAATCTGCAATCAGCCGTGACTATGCAGTCTGATGCGGGTTGATTATCAATCGGAGGTGTATAAAATGAATGTTGCAATTTTAGGCTTTGGCGTTGTTGGTTCGGGTGTTGCCGAGGTAATCAGCAAAAATGCCGAAGTCATCAAGGGTAACAGCAATGTTGATCTTAAACTTAAATATATCCTTGACATCAGAGATTTTGAAGGCAGCGAATTTGCACCGCTTATGACAAAAAACTTTGATGATATTCTTAATGATGAAACTGTTGACATTGTTGTTGAAACCATGGGCGGCGTTAACCCTGCCTTTGACTTTGTTTCAAAATGTCTGAAAAAGGGCAAGCACGTTGTGACTTCAAACAAGGAGCTTGTTGCAAAAAAAGGCTTCGAGCTTTTGACCTATGCCCGTGAAAACAACGTTAACTTCATGTTTGAAGCAAGTGTCGGCGGCGGTATTCCAATCATACGTCCAATCAGCCGTTGCCTTGCAGGCAACAGAATCAGCGAAATCGCAGGTATTCTCAACGGAACAACTAACTTCATTTTAAATAAAATGATAGTGGATAAGATGAACTTCAACGATGCGCTGAAGCTTGCTCAGGAAAAGGGCTATGCAGAAAAAGACCCAACAGCAGACGTTGAGGGCTTTGACGCTTGCAGAAAAATCTGCATTTTGGCTTCGCTCGCTTTCGGAAGTCACGTTTATCCCGACGGCGTTTATACCGAAGGCATTTCAAAAATCACGCTTGAGGATGTTGAACTTGCAGGTGAACTCGGCTTTGTGATTAAGCTGCTTGCAAGAACCAAAATGCTTGAAAGCGGAAAAATCAGCATCATGGTTTCTCCTGCTCTCGTCAAAAAAGAAAGTATGCTCGCAGGCGTCAACGGCGTGTTCAACGCTTGCCTTGTCAGAGGTGACGCAACAGGCGATGTTCTCATGTATGGTAAGGGCGCAGGTAAACTTGCAACCGCAAGTGCAGTTGTGGGCGACGTGATTGACTGCGCAGCCAACAGCGAAAACCGCAAGTTCTTCGGCTGGGGCAATGAAAAAGAAAACTTCACCGTTTCTCATCTCGATGCAGAAACTTCACTGTTTGTCAGAGTTAAAGCAAATGACAAAACTGACGCAAAAGCAAAAATCAGCTCAGTCTTCCCCGGCTGCGACATAACAGAAAAGGAAGACGAGCTTGTGTTTATTACTGATATACGCAAAGAAAAAGAGCTGACTGATGCGCTTGAAAAAACAGAACTTGATGTAATTTCAACAATCAGAGTAACAGATTATTAATTTGTACCGGGAGGTAAATTATGGCACTTATAGTTCAGAAATTCGGAGGTTCCTCCGTTGCGAACGCCGAAAGAGTGATGAATGTTGCAAAAATTGTAACAGATACTTACAAGCAAGGCAACGATGTTGTTGTTGTTGTTTCCGCTCAGGGCGATACTACTGATGATCTCATTGAAAAAGCTCAGGAAATCAATCCAAAGGCTTCAAAAAGAGAAATGGATATGCTTCTCACATCAGGCGAGCAGATTTCAATTTCACTGCTTGCAATGGCAATTGAAAAGCTTGGCTGCCCTGCAATTTCATTGCTCGGCTGGCAGGCAGGCTTCAAAACAAACAAGGCTTACGGCTCAGCAAGAATTGAAACAATTCAGGCTGAAAGGCTTCAAAGTGAGCTTGACAAGAAAAAAATCGTTGTTGTTGCAGGTTTCCAGGGAATCAACAAAATTGATGACCTGACAACCCTCGGCAGGGGTGGCTCAGACACAAGCGCAGTTGCAATTGCCGCTGTTCTTCATGCAGACCGCTGTCAGATTTTCACTGACGTAACAGGCGTATTCACTGCTGACCCAAGAAAGGTTGAAAACGCACAAAAGCTTAACGACATCACATATGATGAAATGCTCGAGCTTGCCACACTCGGCGCTCAGGTACTCAACAACCGTTCGGTTGAAATGGCAAAAAAATACAGTGTTGAACTTGAGGTTCTTTCAAGTCTTGAGAGAGAACCGGGCACAATAGTCAAGGAGGTTGCTAAAATGGAGAAAATGTTAATCAGAGGTGTAACAAAGGATCTCGATGTTGCAAGAATTTCAGTTGTAGGTATTAAGGATATTCCGGGTAACGCATTCAAGATGTTCTCAAAGCTTGCTGCAAAGGGCATCAACATCGACGTTATTCTTCAGTCAGTTGGCCGTGACGGCACAAAGGATATTTCTTTCACCTGTGCAAAAGATAACGCAGAGGCTGCACGTGAAATTCTTGAAGAAATTTATGGTGATGATGCTGCAATCACTTGCGACACAAGCATTGCAAAGGTTTCAATTGTTGGCGCAGGAATGCAGTCACATTCAGGCACTGCTTCAAAAATGTTCGGTGCACTTTATGAAGCCGGCATCAACATCAACATGATTTCAACAAGCGAAATCACAATTTCAGTTCTCATTGACAAAGAGCTTGCCGACAAAGCTGTTTCAGCCGTTCACAAGGCATTCTTTGGTTAAGCACTTGCTAACATTTGTGTGTGAGACTGCAAAAGAATAAATAATAAACCGCAGAGATAGCTAAATTGCCATCTCTGCGGTATTTTATTGCAATAAGTAACTGCGTATCTTTCTCTGTGGGCTCGATCTTATTGGATTACACATCTATCCTGCAACTGCATTAATAATGTGCTGCACCGCAGGAGCAATACTTATTTGTTTTGAACAGCTTCCAGAAGAAACGTGCAATCTTATAGAAGAAAGCTGATATACCGCCTTTGTGGCAGATGTGGGTACACGTTTTTGTTGCATCAAGAACTTCACCGCAGGCATCACAAATGCCGTTGTCATCAGCATCATTGTGACCTGTTGCCGGAATTGTTTCAGTTTTAGTCTCGCCACAGCCACCGGTGCAGGTGAGCTTCTTAACGCCGTTTTTAACACAGGTTGCCCCTGTTATTACCACACCGTCATCCCAAATGTGACCCGTTGCAGGAAGAATTTCAACAAGACGTACATCACCGCATTCGCAGCTCTTAATGATTCTGCCGTCATAATAGCAGCTCGGTTCTGTTCTTGTTTCAACATATTTGTGATCGTGGTTCTTTACAAGGTCAAGCTTCAATGCAGGACGAACACCGCCGTCTGAATTGCTCACAAGGCCATATCTGCCTGCCTTACCGTCACGTGCAACCTGACATGAATAGTTGGCATTAAGCCCTGCTGAGCGCAGGCTCCAGCGTGAATATCCGGATGTTGCACCCTGACATCTTGCGTAATCTGTTGCACGAGCCTGACGCACTGCATTATTTGCAAACTCTGTAACATCATAATAAGATAAAAGGAAAACCTTCTCTTGTGTTTCTTCTTGGTCAAATTTTGAAAGACCCGGATAAGCCTTGTTATCAAGTGTTGCAGTCAAAAGCTGTTCACGCTCGCTTTCGTCAAAGCTGAGGTTATAGAAATCCTCATGAAGCCATGTTCTCAGCGAGCAGGTGACATAATAGTTTGCATACTGAGGATTCTCAGAGTCATTGTTGATGCTGCCGTCAAGATAATAATTATTGTTGAACGGCTGCGAATCAAGAACATAACTGCTCATTACAATACCGTTGTCAACGTCAATAACCTTCCATGTGATCGGCTCGAATTTGAACCAATAGTGGGTATTGATTTTATAGCCGTTATCATCCTGATTGGAGTTCTTTTCATTGCTTATGTCATATGTAGTCACGGGTCTGTACTGGCTGAAAGTGACGCATCTGTATTTTTCGCCGTCAAACTCAACGTCAGCATATTGCATCCAGTCGCCGGGCTTCATTGAACCCATGCCGTTTTCTCCGCTGTAGTAGTTATATGACACCCAGTTAAGCTCCTGAGCTTCAAGCTGTTCAATAAGTGTATCATCTTTCACTTTGCTCTGCGGATATGAGCCAAGCTTAATCAAATCGCCGTTCTTGCACGAAATCGGCTCTGCACTGATGCTCATCGGCAACGCCATAACAATCATGATAAGCACGAGCATTGACGCAATAAGTTTGCTGAATTTTCTCCTCATGGTTAACACCTCAAAAAAATAAAATTTGCATTTGGTGAACAATTCATGAACACCACATTTATACTTTATCACAACATCACGCAAAAAGCAAGTGAACAGAAAAAAAATCTGCCGCCAAGCTCAGTCAGCAGCAGATAAAAATTTAAAAATTATGTCTGTAAGATAGGATTTTAATAAATTTTAAAGAATTATTAGTTTGTTCATAAATTTGACGCAACTTTGTGAAAGAAATAACGTATTTTATTTATCAAACTATACTTCTATATAAAAGTATATAATTATACATTGAACAGGAAATGAACAATGTCACCGTCTTTCATGACATATTCCTTGCCCTCTGAGCGGATGAGACCTTTTTCTCTTGCCGCTGCAAGCGAACCGCACGCCATGAGATTTTCAAATGTGATTACCTCGGCACGGATGAAGCCACGCTCAAAATCAGAGTGAATTTTGCCTGCGGCCTGCGGAGCCTTTGTTCCATCTTTAATTGTCCATGCACGCACTTCAGGCTGTCCTGCGGTGAGATACGAAATCAATCCAAGCAAATGATAGCTTCTTTGAATAAGCAAATCAAGACCGCCCTGTTCAACGCCGAGATCAGCAAGGAACATTTCCTTATCCTCTTTTGAAAGCGAGGAAATTTCAGCTTCAAGGCCTGCACAAATCGGAAGCACTTCGCTTCCCTCTGCGTTTGCAATTTCACAAACAGCCTTGTAGTTTTCGTTTTCATCAATGCCGCCTGCGAAGTCCTCTTCGCTCATGTTGCAGGCATAAATCACAGGCTTGCTTGTGAGTAATGCTGCACCGTCAAGGATTGCTTTTTCAGTTTCGTCGCATTCAACGCTTCTTGCGGGCTTTTCGTTTTCAAGTGCTTCTTTAACACGCTTGAGGAAATCAACTTCACCTGCAAGGCTCTTGTCACCTTTCATTGCTTTTGAGGCACGGTCAATTCTTCTGTCAATCATTTCAAGGTCAGAAAGAATCAGCTCAAGGTTGATTGTTTCAATGTCTCTTTTTGCGTTAATGCTGCCGTCAACATGGATGATGTCATCGTTTTCAAAGCAGCGCACAACGTGAATGATGGCATCAACCTCACGGATATGTGAGAGGAACTTGTTACCCAAGCCCTCACCTTTTGACGCACCCTTAACAAGACCTGCGATGTCAACAAATTCAATTGTTGCCGGAGTAGTCTTTGCCGGGTGATACATTTCACAAAGGGCATCAATTCTTTTATCAGGAACAGCAACAACGCCAACATTCGGTTCAATTGTGCAGAAAGCATAGTTTGCAGACTGAGCACCTGCGTTGGTGATTGCGTTGAAAAGTGTACTTTTGCCGACATTCGGCAAACCAACAATACCAAGTTTCATTTTTAATCGCCATGCGATACGGAACAAATCCCGTATGCGTTCCTTCCTTTTTATTTTAAAAAACCTTTAAATTTAACCTGATTGCTGCCATATTATAGTATAAATACCGACAGAAGTCAAGAAACGATTGTCTTTTTCTCTGCGTTGTGCATAATGTTGATAAAAAATCCAAAATTATGCAGAATTCTTGAATAAACTTCCATTGATTTAAAGGTGGAATATTTGATATACTGTTATGCTGATAGAATTATATCCATCACAGCATTTTTAATTTGTTAATCAATATCTTTATATATGAAAAGCATGGGATAAAAATTTTATCCCGATTCAGAAAGAAGGTTCAAAATGTTTGAAATTCTCAAGAAAGAGCCGCTTAACCCAACTGTAACAAGAATGGTTATCTCTGCTCCGCTTGTTGCAAAAAAAGCCGAGCCGGGTCAGTTTGTCATTCTCAGGGTTGATGAAAACGGCGAACGTATCCCTCTCACAATTGCAGATTTCAACAGAGAAAACGGCACTGTCACAATTATCTTTCAAATTGTTGGTGCATCAACAGAAAAACTTAACCATCTGAACGAAGGCAACTGCCTGCACGACTTTGTCGGTCCGCTTGGTAAAGCCACACACACAGACGGGCTCAAAAAGGTTGCTGTTGTCGGCGGCGGTGTTGGCTGCGCAATTGCTTATCCGGTTGCAAAAAAGCTGCATGAGCTTGGCTGTGAAGTGCACGCAATTGCAGGTTTCAGAAACAAAGATTTAATCATTCTTGAAGATGAGTTTAAAACCGCTTCAACAAAGTTTATTTTAACAACAGACGATGGATCGGCGGGCGAAAAATGCGTTGTTACCGAACCACTCAAGCGTCTTCTTGACGCAGGCGAAAAATATGATGAAGTAATCACCATCGGTCCGCTTATCATGATGAAATTCGTGTGCAAGCTCACCAAGGAATACGGCGTTAAAACAATCGCTTCGATGAACCCAATCATGATTGACGGCACAGGTATGTGCGGCGGATGTCGCCTGACAGTTGGAGGCAAAACCGTTTTTGCCTGCATTGACGGGCCCGAATTTGACGGCCACGAAATTGATTTTGATGAAGCGATGGCTCGTGGCTGTGCATATAAAGATTTTGAACGCCACGCACACAAGGAAACCTGCAACCTTTTTCAAAAGGAGGTTAACTGAAAATGGCTAATATGTCACTAAAAAAGAACCCGATGCCCTCACAGGATCCTGTTGCCAGAAGCGGCAACTTCAACGAGGTCGCTCTCGGCTACACTGAAGATCAGGCGATTAATGAGGCTCAGCGTTGCCTTAACTGCAAAAACAGACCTTGCACAGGCGGTTGCCCGGTTAAAATTTATATTCCGGATTTCATCAAGGAGGTTGCAAACGGCAACTTTGAACAAGCATATAACATAATTTCAAAATCATCAAGCCTGCCTGCTGTCTGCGGCAGAGTATGTCCGCAGGAAACACAGTGCGAAAGCAGATGTGTCAGAGGACGCAACGGTGAACCTGTTGCAATCGGCAGGCTGGAACGCTTTGTTGCTGACTGGCACAACTCGCACAAAGAAATCAGCACTGAACAGCCCGCAAGCAACGGCATGAAAGTTGCTGTCATTGGCTCCGGTCCGTCAAGCCTTACCTGTGCCGGTGACCTTGCAAAAAAAGGCTATGCAGTCACTGTTTTTGAAGCACTTCACCTTGCAGGCGGCGTTCTCGTTTACGGTATCCCTGAGTTTCGTCTGCCAAAGTCAATTGTTCAAACGGAAATTGACGGGCTGAAAGCTCTCGGCGTCAACATTCAGACAAACGTTGTCATCGGCAGAACAATTTCAATTGACGAGCTCATGAGCGAATATGGCTTTGACGCTGTTTTCATCGGCACCGGCGCAGGACTTCCCAAGTTCATGAACATCCCCGGTGAAAATCTCAGAAACGTATATTCGGCAAACGAGTTTTTAACAAGAATCAACCTCATGAAAGCATATAAAACTGACAGCAGCACTCCGATTGCTCACAGCAAAAACGTTGTTGTTGTTGGCGGCGGAAACGTTGCAATGGACGCCGCAAGATGCGCCAGACGTCTCGGTGCAGAAGTCACAATAGTATATCGCAGAACAGAAAATGAACTTCCTGCAAGAAACGAGGAAATTGAACACGCAAAGGAAGAAGGCATCAAGTTCAGAATGCTTTCATCGCCGATTGAAATCAAAGATGGCGGAGAAGGTCAGGTTGGCTCAATTGAGTGTCAGGCAATGAAGCTCAGCGAACCGGATGCTTCAGGCAGAGCAAGACCGATTCCGATTGACGGCGAAACCTTTGAAATTGAAGCAGATGCTGTTATCATGGCACTCGGCACCTCACCTAACCCACTCATCAAAGCAACCACCAAAGGGCTTGAAACACAAAAATGGGGTGGCATTGTTGCAAATGAAGCAACAGGTCTCACCTCTCGTGAGGGAGTTTACGCAGGCGGCGATGCAGTCACAGGCGCAGCAACAGTAATCCTTGCAATGGGCGCAGGTAAAAACGCTGCCGAAGCAATTGATGAGTATTTGCAGGGAAAAGTTAAATAAGAAATTCACAATACGTCAATTTGGATAGTTGACGTATTGTTTTTTGCAATCAACCTTGATTTTTTGCATATTAAGATAAATTAATCCTGCGGCCATAAATTGGATACATCATCTCTTTAAAACACATTTGCGGTAAAAATCTTTTTGTCGAGAATGGTATTATTGGATACGCACATCGAGGCAGCTCTTAAACAAACCAACACAAATTGTGCCGGCAGGAGTTACGAAACTTGTAACTCCTGCCGGCATTATAAGCAGATGCAAATCGGAACGCTATTTTATTTTCCTGTGATTCTTGCGAAAACCTTCTGCAGCGTGATGAGCAATTTGATAATCGGAAGGAATCTGCCGATAACCTTGATTGCAAGATCGCCATTGCGCTTTGAAACAAGGTTGAGAATCAGTTTAACAGCAAAAGTTGCTGTGCTGTTGTTGCCAAGGTTAACAAGCTTGAGAAGAATTGAACCGTTACCGTTGGTAATAAGTTCCTTATAAAGGTATCTGTAAAGCACCATGAATGCATCTGTTTTGTCACTGTCGATGCCAATTCTGTATGCACTTTCCCTTGATACACTTTCTTTAACAGTATATGTGCCGCAGCCTGCAAGTTCATTGACAGTTGCAACAAATTCATCTTTGCTAAGGTCAATTGAGATTTCATTTTTAACAGCAAAGTCCTTAATTTTGCCGTTGATGATGTCAAAAATTGCGCCGGTTGAAAGATCAACAGGATCAATTGAAATCATGCTCATTTTTGAAAGAACTTTGTTGATCTGAGTTGTTACAATGTCATTTTTGAGTGCATAAGCAAGCTTCGGAAGAACATCAAGCACTGTGTTAACAGGGTCATTTGCAACCCTTTCAATAAGATCTGCAATCGGAGCAAGAATCGGTCTGACACGTGCATCCATCTGAGTTGCGCTTGAAACAGCCTGAACTCTCTTGGTATATTCATCTGATGACAAAACACCGTTTAAGTCGAGTGCTTCAAGAACAGGAATAAGGTCTTCATATGCACCATAGGTGTATGTGCCCTGAGTTGTGCTGATTTTATTCTCAAGAGAGATAATCATTGTGATGAGTGAAAGTGTTCTGAATGTTGCGGAAGCTGCATCGAGGAATGCTTCCTTGTCGCCGTCTTCAAAACCGAAGTCTCCGTTTTCAAATGAAACTTTATCCCAGTCAGCCATATCTTTAACGACCTTACCGTTTTCATCAACGGTTGCAGCCGCTCTGAGCTTTTGAACTGCAAGCTGATATTTTTCTTCAGTAAGCTTGTTTGCAAGGTCATTCGGTCCATACGCAACAAGGCTGTTGAGGTTACCGAGTGCCGGATAGATAAGTTTTACGATTGTGCCGATAAAAGCACTTGAGAATACCGTTTGTTCAAGCGTCTTTTTAACGCCTGCTTCATCAGTTTTCATAACGCTGAGAACTACGTCATAGAGATTATCAATTGCTTTTGAAACCTGCTTTTTGCTGTAGCCTGACGGATATTTAACTGCTGTGGTGATATATGAATCAGTTGACGGCTTGTCAGTGTTCTGCTCGTCAGGGCCGATGCTTGCAAGAATAGCTTTATATTTAGCTGTGATTTCACTGTCAAGTGTTCCTGCGAGAGATGACGGAACAAGGGCATAGGCTGCCTTAGCTTTGTCGATGTCATTTCTTGTGTAGGGTTCTTCAATTGAGTTGATTACGTCAATGAAAGCTTCAACATACTGAGCGTTTCCGATGTCAACGCAAGCTGAATAGAGCTTAGCTGCGGCATATGAAGTTGTTGACCAATAGCTTGAGCCTGCGGTTGCAATATAGTAAAGATACGTACTTAGCTTATCAAACTGGAACTTTTCAAAATCAGAAAGAGCTTCATATGCTTCAACTGCTTTTGCAGCCTGAGCTTTGTTTGCAGAATCTGCATCATATGCACGTTTTGCATCATTTGCAAGAAGTGCAGCATCAACAATGTTTTTATATTCGGGAGCAACAGCAGCAATTTTGAGCATTGCTTCAATGTTCTTTGAAGCTTCGTGATTTTTCTTTGCTGCATCCCATTCCTGATATGCCCTGCATGAATCCCAATATGCTGCATAGTCAGCAATATACTGAGGATCAGCTTCACCTTCTGCATAGTTTTTGGCATTAGGCTTTGAAAGCTTCTTCGGCTGTGTGCCACCATTGAACGGATCTGCTGCAACTGCTTCTTTTGTGACAGCCGCAACAAGGGTTGCAAAAGATCTGCTCGGGTAAGATTCAACTGCATAATAAAAACAGCCATAAGATGCATAATAAAGGTCTGCATAAATTCTTGCATTGATACTTGCAGAAGCAAATGCATCAAGCTTAGCCTGAGCTGTTGCTTTTTTGTCAGCAAAAACAGCATTAACTGTCATTGCTTCATCAAGGTATGCAGGAAGACCGCCTAAAACTTCTGAAGCTGATTTACCTGCGGCAACATATGCTGCTGTTCCCTTTGTGCCGGCTGCCAACGCAACCTGCCTTTCTCTGTCGATAACTTTGTGATAGAGTTTATCGAATGCTCTGACATTGAGCGCTTCCTTTTCATTTGCCGACAATGCTTTGAACATACTTACGATTTTGTCATATCCTTCGAGCACTGAACTGTCGGGATTTGCAGTATTAAGACTGCTGTCAAATGAATTGATTGCTTCTTCAACAGCAGCAATTTTTTCACTGTCTGCTGCAAAAGCCACGAATGAAGCCTGCATTACCGAAAGAATCATGATTAATGATAACACGAGGCTGAGAACTTTTTTCATTTTCATAAATGAATCCTCCTTGGAATTTGGTACAGATACATAAACAACAATTGTTAACTCCTGATTAATAACAGTTCGTTATTAATGTATCATTAATAATTATAATATACTATAATCCCACTGCAATTGTTAACAAAATGTAAACAATTAAACATCTTAGAAAAAATTTTTATTGAAATCAACAACAAGATTGTGTTTAACTTTGTTGTCTTTGTATATATATGTCAAAACGCCGCTGCTTTTCAGCAACGGCATTAAATTCTATATGACGTTCTAATCAGTTTCCGGCTTACCTATATATATTTCTGTTGTGTCATCACTATCTTGCAGCAACTGCCTTTTCTCGCCGTTGGCAATAATTTGCTTAACTTCTTCAATACAAAGCCTTACCATTCCTGTTATACACGTATCAATCAGATTGTGACGCTCATAAAATGCAGGCACAAAATCATCAGGCATATTTTTTCTGATGTAATCCGTTAGCTCATCAAAGGTGATTTTATCATCAAGAGGATACACAATAACAGTGTGCGGATTGAGCGCAGCAATGAGAGTTTGCAGCCTGCCGCCAACATAGGAAAGATAAGAACGATTGAATTTGCTTGGCGGCATTGCATCAAAGCAAAACTGCCTGCCGGTTGCACCTTTGTAGGTACGATTATCAATCATCAATCCCGCACCAAGCACATCTTTTCCACAAAGAAATATCATAATAATTTCATTTTTCGGATTGTCGGCAAACTTAAAGCCTGCAGTTACCGCTGCCACCAAATCATTTTCAACAACAGTGATTCGTCTGAATTTTTCAGCAAGGTGCTTTTTTAAATCAAAGCCGTTAAGTTCTGCCCTTGCCCTACACGAAACGACCCTGCCATTATGCACATCTCCGCAAACAACAACAAAAATAAATTTGATGTTATGATTTTTAGCCATAAATTTCTCAATGGTTTCATCAATCAGGTCAACAACATTATCGGTGTTGATTTCAATTTCCTCGGTGCTGAGCGTTTCAGCAAGAAAATTCTTGATTATTACATGAAGCTTACGCCTTCTTATGTAAAATGAAATTGAATGGCCCTTATCGGGATTCAGACCGTAATACATAGCCCGTCTGCCCCTGTCGCCGCCGATAAGACCTTTTGCTGCAAAAAGCTTCTGATTAAGTCCGACTTCAATTGCACGTGTCACTGCCGGCAAGCTTAATCCGATTTCTGTGGCAATCTGCTGAATTGATGAATCACCATGTCTGAAAAGATACTCATAAACTTCCGCCCTGTTTAGCTTTGCCACCATTGTAATGTCATTTCCTCTGCCCATCTTTCCACCTCACAATAACAGTAGAAAAACACCCGCCACGAAAAAAGCGTGTGTTTCATCTGTGCTGTCAAAATTATCTTTCTCTCAGTTTTTCAAAAAAATCCGTTAAAACCTGTTTGCATTCACGTTCCATGTAGCCGCCGATAATCTGTGGCTTGTGGTTAAGCGGAAAGTCAAACATATTCATCACGCTGACACAAGCACCTGCCTTTTCGTCATATGCACCAAAAACAACTCGGCTGAGTCTTGCATTCATGATGGCACCGGAACACATCGGACATGGTTCCAAGGTGACGTACATTTCACATTCGTGAAGCCGCCACGAACCGATTACTAAACAAGCACTGTTGATTGCAGAAATTTCAGCATGGGCAAGGGCATTTTTTCCGTTTTCACGGTTGTTTTTTCCCTGACCGATGATTTTTCCGCAGTGCACAACAACTGCACCAACCGGCACCTCACCCTGCTCGCCTGCCTCTTTTGCAAGCTCAAGTGCACGCTGCATGAAAAATGAATCTTCCATGGTTCACCGCCTTGAAACATACTGCGCCGTACAATAGAGCATAAACCCGATTGCAAGCAGCATTGTGGGATTGGTGATGTACGCCAGCGCTTTTTCGCCGAATGTCAGTGAAGATGTACCTATATACTCAGGTGAAACACGGTTTGCGTGCCTGACGAAAACAACAAGGCACGGTATACCTATAATAATAAGTCCGTAAATAATCATACTGTAGATACTGTTAAGTGCGGCCTCACTGATGATGTCAGACTGCAAAAGATATGACACGCAAATTGAAATTGTGTTGTTGAGCGCATGGATAATGATGCCGAGCCAAAGGCTGTTTGTCTTAACACAGATATAGCCGAGGCCTATGCCGACAATCAGTGCAAACGGAGCCTGAACAAGGTTGCAGTGCATCAAACCAAATGCACATGCTGCCATGATAATTGCGAATTTATCGCCGTATTTTCTCAGCGGCTGCATAGTATAGCCACGAAGTGAGATTTCCTCTGCCATTGCTGCAACCACCGAAACCCTGACAAGTGAAACAATGAATCCTGCAACTCCCGGCGCATTTGGCACATCGGGTGAAGATAACCGGAAGCCAAAGCCCTGAATCATAATCACAAGCCACGAGGTTGCAACATTTGCCGCCATGCAAAGCCCAAGTCCTGCCGGAATTGCAAGGATAGTCAATATCTTATCAGTTGGTCTGCCGAGCGGCACACTTTCGCAAATACCGCTTTGACGCTGCATAATTTTTCCGAAAAGTGCAAACGGCAAAAGCAAAAACAGCATCGTCATCACAATGTCGGCTCCCGTTTGAAACATCGTATCACTGAGATATTTATCATATAAGCCAATCAGTGACATCACCAAAGCGAACAAATTTTGCAAAATGATGAAGCACAGCAGTGCTGCACCTGTCACTGTGCCAAGCATTCTGATGTCATGCTTATCCTGTTGTTTTCTCTGATAATACTGCTGAGCGCCAAAATCAATATATCCGCTGTTATCCATCTGCTGTTCACCCTTATGAAAATATGCAGAAATTCTTTTTCATTATATATACTACTCTGCATAGAAAAAATCTATTTTTATGTATATATCCTGCCTACCAGCCTGTTCACCAAACCCGTTGGCAGAATTTTTGAAAGCACGGCAAAAAGTTTATACTGTGCACCTGTTGTGGAAAGAGGCTTGACATTCTTCCTTTTTGCAAGGCGAAAAACTGCTTTTGCAATGTCGGCCGGCAGCATTCCGTTCTGTTCATCTTTTTCCATTGCGGCAATGCTTTTTTCAATTGTTTCACCGTAAAACTCATCGCCTGCGGTTTCTTTCTCACGCACAGCGGTGAACGAAGTTTTAACGTCACCCGGCATGAGTGCGCAAACGCTGATGCCAAACGGCTTAACCTCATTTGCCAGTGCAAGCGTCAACGAATTGATTGCAGCTTTTGAAGCCGAGTAAAACGCCTGAAACGGAATTGCAAGCGGAGCAGCCATTGAGCTGATGTTAATGATTCTTCCGCCGCCGTTTTTTCTCATATATTTGATAACTGCCTTGCAGCAATTAAAACAGCCAAAAAAATTCACATCGAATTGCTTTTTTGCCTGATTTCCGTCAGTAAACTCAACTGCACCGGAAATACCGAAGCCTGCGTTGTTAACAAGAACATCAATGTTGCCTTCGTTGACAAAAATCTGCTCAAAAGCTTCGTTGACCATGGCTTCGTTTGTGACATCACACTGAAGGTGAATGATTTTGTCATCTTTTCCGCCTCGTCTGCTCAGTGCGTAAACCTTATATCCGTTTTGCGCAAAAAGCTTTGCACATTCAAGTCCGATTCCGCTGCTTGCTCCGGTAATTACTGCAACTTTCATTGTTATTGTTCCTCTTCATTCTTATCTTTTCGAAGCGCCGTTCTCTGATCCTTACTGATTCCCTCAGTGCTCGATGGAACAAACATGATTTTCAGCGTCATCAGAATCAGCTTGAAATCTTCAATAAACGATTGGTTTGCAACATACATCAGGTCCATCTGAACCTTATCATATGGTGGTGTGTTATATTTGCCGTAAATTTGGGCATATCCTGTAAGCCCTGCTTTCACCTGAAGTCTGAGTGCAAACTCCGGCATACTCGCTTCATATTCTTTGGCAATTTCAGGTCTCTCAGGTCTTGGACCGACAATTGACATTGAGCCTCCGAGAATGTTAAAAATCTGCGGAATTTCATCAATTCTGCATTTTCTGATGATTCTGCCAACTTTTGTGATTCTGTCATCATTATCCTCAGCAAGCCTTGCAACGCCGTCTTTTTCCGCATCAACCCTCATGCTTCTGAATTTGATGATTTTAAACTGCTTACCGTTTAGAGTCAGTCTTGTCTGCTTATAGAAAACAGGACCGTGATCTTCCAGCTTGATTGCAAGTGCAGTGATGAGCATAATCGGGCTGAGCACAACAATTCCGATTGCGGAAATTATAATATCAGCAGCTCTTTTGCCAAACTGATATGCCAGACTATTATCGCTTCTTTTGCAGCGGTAAACAGGAACATTCATAAGCTGAATTGTGCGTCCGCCCCTGATGATTGTGTCGGAAATTTTCGGTTTAATATATGCAACCTTGCCAACGGCAATGCAGTGCTTAACAACCTCGTTGCGGTAATCCGACGGTACACCGCAAAGAAAAACCGCATCCACACTTCTCATGTAATCAAACAGTTCATCAAGTGATGTCTTTTCTGAATTTACCGTGCGCACAACACGAAAGCGCCTATCCATGCTTCTGATACCTTTAAGTGAAAGATAAGAATCGACATTGTTGAACACAACAATTGTCTTTTTCGGTGCGTGCAGCTTATAGTAAATGAAGTCCACGGCAAATGCCCAAATTGTTGCAAACACCGAAAAGACCACAAACATAATCAAAAACGGCACAACAGACACCAGCCGATAGCTTAAAAGCGAAAAAATGACATAAGATACCGCCTGCAAAAACGCAATTGCAATAATTTGGGAAAACACCAAATCCGAAACGGGCGATGTACCAACAAGAAAGCCGCCATAGACTTTCACAAACCAAACGTAAACCGCAAGGAACACAACCGCAAGAAAATAGTTACCGTATCTGTAAAACGGCGTTGGAACATACGGATTGAAATAGGCGACCCAACAATAGGTCATTCCGCCGGCAAAAAGCCCGGAAATCAAAATTTTAAAAAAGTACAGAATTATCTTCTCTTTGAGATATTTCCCTTTGTTCATAAACATTCCTCTTTTTCCGATATGATGTGAAAATACATCAATATATCCTGAAAATCAACGGTCTTGCTTTGTGTTTATCTTTCCCTGATAAGCAGTAAAATTACACGTAAACGCAAAAGCCGGAATCACCGTTGATTTAATTTTCCACATGAACCTTTGTGCAGGTTAAAATTTGAAAAACTGCGTCATCTTTCCATGAACACGTGAGCATCAAGGACATCCTTTTTCCATTTTAACACTGCGCTTTCCTCATATTCATCGGGAATGCTTCTGTAAACTTTTTTCGCAGCGTCGCCCTTTGAAAGTCCGCCTGCCGTGCGAAGCAGAACAGGCAAATTGCTGATTCCCCTTGCAACTCTTGAAAGCACATCTGATGCTGCAAGACCGTCTGAGCCTTTATCTCTGCCGAAGTTCAAGTCATTCTGAGTGATGATCTGCTTGTCAAACAGGAAGTCAATACGATCAACAGGCAGATTAAACAGTGTATTTTTCAAAATATCAACGGCTGCAAAGTTCAATCCAAAATGAAGAATATATCTCTTATTATAGTTCCACAAAGTCTTTGCTGAGTATTCCTCTGCGGTGTCGGCAAGAACAGTGTCTGCAAGCATAACACCTGCACGAAGCGAAGCACAGATACCCGAGCCGTTCATCGGAACAGTCATGTAAGCGCTGTCACCGATTGCGGCATAGCCGTCACAGACCATGACTGAAAGCGGACGCCTGATTGGTATTTCAAGCATTTTGCCGCCGCCTCTGAGAAGCTTAGTGCCGATTTGCGGGCTAAATTCACGCATTTCCCGGAGCTTTTCTTCCAGTTCCGCCTTTGAAAGCGGAATCATTCTTCCAACCAGCACATCAACGCAGTCTTTTTCCGTAACAACCCATGAAAGCCCTTTTTCGCCGTGCGGCACAAGGAAGACCTCATAGTTAACCTCAGGCTCAAAGCCCTCAATTTTATCATAATACGCTCTGTAAGCATAGAAAACCTCACCGTAACCATAGTCACGGTCAACATTGCAGCAGGAAGGAAGATTCCTTCTGACAGGAGAGTTAACTCCTGCCGCATCAATCACAAGGTCGGCATAAACCTCGCCGTCAGCGGTTTCGAGACCTGCAACACGAAGTCCATCCATAATCGGTCCGACAATGTGCGTGTTATAAACAAACTTTACACCCTTATCCTCTGCAAAATCAATGAGCAGCCTGTAAATCTCCTTGCGCTCAAACTTTGCCGAGCCTTTTCCGTTAGCCTCAACCGTCAGCGGAGCAGAAAATGCAGGGTTGTAAAACCTCATATCGCCGTTGAACGTAATTTCTGATGTGTCGGGCAGCGGAAGTCCGACATCGTTGAAAATCTTGAGGTCAATTGCGTCAAGCCAGTCATAGCCCAGCTCTTCTCTTATCTTCTTTTCATAAACGGTAACGTCATATCCTTTTTCGGCAAGCTTTGCAGCAGCAAGTATTCCGCCGTGGCCTGCGCCGGCAACAACAATCTTTTTGCCCATGTATATTCTCCTTTCGATACGCACTGCTATCGGTTTATAAATCAAGTTAATACAAATTTTTATGGTCTATTTTACCACAAAAAAGTCCATATGTAAAGATTCAACAAAAATATCCGCCGCATTTCCACATAATATAGACTTTTTTTGCAAAGCAGATTGACAAAACGCTGTTTTTACTCTATAATTTATGTGTATCAGTGGTATTATACCATAAAATTCAAACAATATTAAGGAGGCAATACCCATGAAAAAAGTTGTTGCATTGCTGCTGTCAGTTTTGATGATTTTTTCCGCATTCGGCATGACCCTTGCTTTTGCCGCTGATGAAGCAAACGCTCAGGGCGACGGCGAAGTCTACACCGTAATTTTCGCCGACTATGACGGAACCATCATTTCAAAGGCTGATTACACATTCGGTCAGGTAATTGAAGTTCCCGATAACCCGTCAAGGGCTTCAACTGAAGAAAATGAATACATTTTCCAGGGCTGGTCAAACGGCAAGGAAGATAAGTTCTATCAGAAGCAAACCGTTCCCAACGCTTTTGAGGACGTGACTTACACTGCTGTTTATTTTGAAAGAGCTATTGTTAAGTCTCCGAACTTCTGGCAGCTCATTCAGTCAATCTTTGCAAGAATCAACGCTATGCTCGAATACATAACAAGAATCTTCACAAAGAACCCTAAAGACTAAGTTAATTCAACAAATCGAACCGCAGAGCAATCTGCGGTTTTTCTTTTTGCCGTATTGCGCCGAAGCCGCCTGCCGCCGTCAAACGCAGCACCCGCAAAATTTTCCTTGCAGTTATTATCTTTATCTGCTATAATGAGGGTACCACACAAAAACCGAATAATCAAACCAATTCATGGTTGCATTTTTGCTTTTTGGGTAAAAATGCAGGCTTTACTTTTCGTGTGCCTGTGAATTGGTTATATGTAAAGGTTTTTGTGTGGTAGCAATCGAAGCCTTGCATTTTTCGTGTGTGCAGTTTCGGTTGCACACACTTTTTATTTTTAGGAGGATTTTTAAAATGAAACGAATCACGAAAAAAACATTATCGGTTCTGCTGGCTGTGCTCATGCTTGTTTGCACTTTGCCGTTTGCAGCAAGTGCAAAGGTTGTCGGTGGTGAGTGTGGAGGATGGCATTGGTATAACGGAGAAGATAAGCCTCGTTTATCTAATATCACTTGGTCACTAGATACCGAAATCGGAACATTGAAGATTGACGGAAAAGGATATATGGCAGATTATAATTATGATCATTATGATAATGACATCTATGCCCCGTGGGAACAATATAAGGAATATATAAAATCTGTTGAAATTTCAGAAGGCGTTGAATATATTGGTAATTTCGCTTTTTATAATTGCAAAAATCTTATGAGTTTAAATATTCCAAGCACTGTAACGCGTATAGCCGGTGAAGCATTCGAGGGATGTTCCGCTTTGGAAAGAGTAAATATCAACGATTTATCTGCATGGTGTAGAATTGACTATGATACAATAAATGATATGGATACATATACACCATTCACTTATGCAGATGATTTATATATTAATGGTGTATTGGCAACTGACATCGTAATACCGGATGATGTTGAATCTATATCCAATTTTGCGTTTTATGGTTGCCGCTCATTAAAAAATGTGATTATCCCGGATAGCGTAAATAGTATTGGCTTCGGAGCATTTTCATATTGCACTAATCTGGAAAGCATAACCATCGGAAAAAGTGTAACCTATGTAGACAACTGTGCATTTGAGGGTTGCAAAAATTTAAGAAAAGTAAATATTATTGATCTAAGTAAATGGGTTAATATTTATTTTAATTATTTTGAATATGGTCCTTATGCAAATCCGCTAGAAACCGGAGCAAGTTTATATATTAACGGAAAGCTCGCAACAGATATAGTCATTCCAGACGGTACTGAACGGATTTCTGAATCTGCATTCTATAATTGCAAAAACTTGACAAGTGTAGTTATTCCAAATACAGTCAAAAGAATTGAAGATGGTTCATTTTCCGGTTGTAGCAACTTAACAGATATAGTTATTCCTGATAGCGTTGAAATAGTATATAGTGGATCATTTGCGAACTGCACCAACCTCGAAAGTGTAACAATCGGCAAAAATGTTTCAGAAATCGGATATGGTGCTTTTGCAGGCTGTGACAACATTAAAGACATCTACTATAACGGCAATCCAAAACAAATGGGCTTGATTACGATTGGGTCAGGCAATCCATGTTTCACAACCGCAACCATCCATTATAACCACCCGCATACATACTTCTCAACCGTTCTCACACCTGCAACCTGCACGGCTGACGGCGAAACAAAGTTCGTTTGCATTGACTGCGGCGAAAACCATATTGAAACAATTGCCGCAACTGGTCACAACTACTACATAAAAGATTTTGTGCTTCCGCTTTGCAATAAGGATGGCTCTATGATGCACGTTTGCGTTGCCTGCGGCGATTCTTATGAGGTGGTTCTGCCCTCAACCAACAGCCACGCCGACGCTGACAACGACGGCAAATGTGACTCCTGCGGCAAACAGCTTTCAGGCACAACCCCAACAGAACCAACCGAGCCTGATAAGCCTGACACTGAAAACTGCGACTGTATGTGCCACAAAACAGGCTTTGCCGGCTTCATCTGGAAGCTTGTGAAAATCTTCTATCAAATTTTCCGCACAAACAAAACCTGTGCTTGCGGCACAGCTCACTATTAATGTTTATGCACACCCAACAAAAAACAGCTCCACTTTTGTGGGGCTGTTTTTATCTGTGACCGCAGGAATATGCTTCAAGAATCCGCCGTTTTTTTAAGAAAAAGCAGCCTCCGCAAAAGCAGAGGCTGATATTGAGAATAAACTTTTATCTCTTTGAGAACTGCGGTGCACGACGAGCGCCTTTGAGACCGTATTTCTTTCTTTCCTTCATTCTTGAGTCACGAGTGAGGAAGCCGGCTTTCTTGAGTGCCGGGCGGAGTTCTTCATCATATTGAAGAAGAGCTCTTGAAATACCATGACGGATTGCGCCTGCCTGACCTGTTACACCGCCGCCTGTTACACGGCAAACGATGTCAAACTTTTCAGAAGTTCCTGTGAGAGCGAGAGGCTGACGAACAATAAGCTTGAGGGTTTCAAGGCCGAAATAATTGTCAATTTCTCTGCCGTTGATTGTGATTTTGCCTGTGCCGGCATAAACACGAACTCTTGCTACTGATTTCTTTCTGCGTCCTGTACCATAGAAGAACGGTGTTGTTTCGTACATTTTCTTGTCCTCCCTTTCCTATTAAAGTTCAATTGCTTCGGGCTTCTGAGCAGCATGATTGTGTTCAGCGCCTGCATATACACGAAGTCTTGTTAAAGCCTGACGGCCGATTGTTGTGTCGGGAACCATACCCTTGATTGCCTTTGTCATAACGAACTCAGGCTTGCTCTTGAGAAGAGTGCCGTATTTAACTTTCTTCATGTTTCCGATGTAGCCTGTGTGATGATAGTAAACCTTCTGCTCAAGCTTTTTGCCGGTGAGAACAACCTTATCAGCGTTGATAACGATTACGTGGTCACCGCAGTCAGCGTGAGGAGCAAAGGTCGGCTTATGCTTACCACGAAGAAGATCGGCTGCTTTTGCTGCAACCTTACCGAGGGTCTGACCTTCGGCATCAATAACATACCACTTACGGGTAATGTCGCCTGCTTTAGGCATATAAGTTGACATAAACTTTTCCTCCAAACTGTTTTTACATTCATTTTGCCTTAGTATATTATCACAAGGATGCGCCTTTGTCAACACATTTT
>JAMPAE010000089.1 GCA_023667385.1 Ruminococcus sp. | reverse complement strand
TGTGTGAGGTGTTGTTCTGCGATGATATACCTGACGGTGTTGCAATAAACGAGGCAGTTGAAATCGCAAAGAAATATTCAACAGCCGAGGACGCCTCTTTCATTAACGGTGTTCTCGGTTCGGTTGCAAGGAAGAAAGCGAAGTAACAAATGGCTTACATCGGTTTCGACACAAGCAATTACACAACCTCAGTTGCGGCATATTTCCCGGATGAAGGTGTTGTTGTTCAAAAGAAAAAGCTTCTGCCTGTGAAAAAAGGCGAAAAAGGGCTTCGTCAAAGTGATGCAGTTTTTCATCACACAGTTCAGTTGCATGAGCTTTGCAAAGAGCTTTTCAGTGAAAGGAAGATTGATGTTGACGCAATTTGCGCTTCGTCAGTACCTCGTCTTGCTGAGGGCTCATATATGCCGTGCTTTCTTGTTGGCGGCAACACTGCATCATGCCTTTCAAGCGCAATGGATGTGCCGTTTCATCAAACATCGCATCAGCATGGTCATATCCTTGCGGCGCTGTATAGCTCAGGACGACTTGATTTGATTGGAAAACAGTTCATTGCTTTTCATCTTTCCGGCGGCACAACCGAAGCCGTGCTGGTTAAGCCTGATGAAAACGAGGTTTTCTCATGTGAGCTGATTGCCGGCTCTCTTGATTTAAAGGCAGGACAGGCTGTTGACAGGGTCGGTTTGACGCTGGGGCTTAGTTTCCCGTGCGGTGCTCAGCTTGAACAACTTGCACTCAAAAGCAACAGGCAATTCAAAATCAAGCCAAGCATGAAAGGCGCTGACTGCTCGCTTTCCGGCGTTGAAAACAAATGCAAAAAAATGCTTGAGCAAGGCGAATCGGCAGAAGATATTGCAAGGTTTTGCATTGAATATATTTCTGCTTCGCTTGAAAAAATGACGCAGGTACTTTTGGAATGCTTTGGTGATTTGCCGCTTGTTTATGCCGGCGGCGTGATGTCAAACAGCGTCATTCGTGAGCACTTCACAAAAAAGTTCAACGCCTGCTTTGCAAAACCTGAATTTTCCGCAGATAATGCGGCAGGTGTTGCAATAATGGCATATTTGAAGAATAAATTAAAGTTTAGCAAATGAGGATTAAAAATGTCATCAGTTTTGACAGTTTCACAAATAAATACATATCTCAAGTCGATAATCGACGCAGATTATAACTTGAAAAATATATATGTCAGCGGTGAGATTTCAAATTTCACCAATCATTATCGCACGGGGCATTTCTATTTTACACTGAAAGACGAACGGGCGGCAATCAAAGCGGTTATGTTCCGCTCCGCCGCAGAAAGAGTCCGCTTTCAAATTGAAAACGGAATGCGTGTTGTAATCAGGGGCAATATCTCTGTTTTTGAGCGTGACGGTGTATATCAGCTTTATGCCGAGGACATTGCGCCTGACGGTATAGGTGCGCTGAACCTTGCTTATGAGCAGTTGAAGAAAAAGCTTTTCTCAATGGGTATGTTTGACGAAGAACACAAAAAGCCGATTCCGCAGTTTCCGGAGTGTATCGGCGTGATTACCTCGCCGACAGGGGCTGCTGTTCAGGACATCATGAATGTGCTCGGCCGCAGGTACCCTTATGCAAAAATTATCCTTGAGCCTGTGCAGGTGCAGGGCGACAGTGCCGCAGGGCAAATTACTGCTGCAATTGAAAAGTTTAATCTGCTTCATGCCGCAGATGTGCTGATAGTCGGCAGAGGCGGCGGTTCAATTGAGGATTTGTGGGCATTCAACGAGGAAGCGGTTGCTTATGCAATTTTTGAATCGAAGATACCGATAATTTCCGCAGTCGGCCATGAAACTGATTTCACAATTGCAGATTTTGTCAGCGATTTGCGTGCCCCAACTCCGTCAGCAGCCGCAGAGCTGGCTGTGCCTGATTTCAGGGAACTGCTTTATACGCTTGACAAAATGCTTGATTCAATGCATGATGCGGTTGAAAGAACAATTTCTGGCTATGAATATGAACTGCTCAGCTCTGTAAAAGTGCTTGAAGCGCTCAGCCCGCAAAAGAAAATTGAACTTGATTTAAGTCAGGTGGAATATTATCAGACTATGCTCACTTCGCTGATGGAACGCCGCTTTGAGCAATATCAATCGGTTTTGCAGTCGCAGGCAATTAAGCTTGAATATGCAAGTCCGCTGAAAATCATCGCAAGGGGATATAGTGTTGCGACCGATGCAGACGGAAACACGGTTGAATCAATCAAGCAAGTCGAAAGCGGCGATTCAATCAAGCTGCGTGTCAGTGACGGCTGCATTGGTGCGGTTGTTGACAATATCATTGAAACAGTGTAACAAAAGAAAGGGAGAACACGGCTTTGGCTGTGGATTTAAGATAAGGTTATGGAAAAATATACAATTGATTCGGCGATGCTTCGCCTTAAAGAGATAACTGAGGAGCTTGAAAGCGGCGAATGTGACCTTGAGGCTTCCATGAAAATTTATGAAGAAGGGGTGCGACTGGTTGCATTTTGCAACAAGTCGCTGAGTGCTGCAAAGCAGCGAATTGTTGAGCTTTCAGAGCTTGACATGAACGGAGATGAAGTTGATGAATAAGGAATATACATCTGACGAATATGCAAAAATAATCAACGATGCGCTTGGCACAAAGCTTCCGCAGTGCAGCTATGGCGAAAGCGTTGTTTGCGATGCAATGAGCTATAGTGTTGAAAACGGCGGAAAGCGCATCAGACCGATGCTTGTGCTTGAATTTTGCAGAATTTGTTCGGGTGAAATTGAAGATGCAATTGAGCTTGCCTGCGCAATTGAAATGATTCATACTTATTCCCTTATTCATGATGACCTGCCTTGCATGGACGATGATGATATGCGTAGAGGTAAGCCCTCGTGCCATGTTAAATTCGGCGAAAGCTATGCCCTTTTGGCAGGTGACGGACTTTTGACCGAAGCCTTTCACGTGATTTCAAGCGGCAAGTTTGCGCTGAAATACCCCGAACGTGCCGTTAAAGCAATTGCGGTTTTGTCTGCAATGGCAGGCGCAAACGGAATGATCGGCGGTCAGGTTGTGGATTTAAAAAGCGAGGGAAAGGAAATTGCCCTTGGTACCCTCAGAACACTTGATGAACTCAAAACAGGCGCTCTCATCAAGGCATCAGCCATGCTTGGTGTCATTGCAGCAGGCGGAAGCGATGAAATGATGAATGCGGCTGAATGCTATGCAGAAAAGATTGGTCATGCATTTCAAATTGTTGACGATATTCTTGACGTTACAGCAGATGAGCAAACACTTGGAAAGCCGATTGGCAGCGATGCAGAAAACGGTAAATCAACTTATGTTTCGCTTCTCGGCCTTGAAAAATCAAAGGAAATCGCAAATGAACTCACTGAGCAGGCGGTTAATAGCCTTGATGTTTTCGGTGACGATGCAGAATTTTTAAAAGAGCTTGCAAAAAGTCTTGCTTCAAGAAAGAAGTAAGCGGAGATTGACTTATGAAATATGAATTTCTGGAAAAGATACACTCACCGAATGACATCAAGTCAATGTCAATCGGTGAGCTTGAAAAGCTTGCAGATGAAATCAGGGGAAAGATGATTGAAACCGTTTCCCAAAACGGCGGTCACCTTGCTTCAAACTTGGGAGCGGTTGAACTGACAATTGCACTGCACAAAGTTTTTGATTCTCCCAAAGATCAAATCGTTTTTGATGTCGGTCACCAGTGCTATACGCATAAGATGCTGACGGGACGCTATGATAAATTTGACACCATCAGAACAAAAGGCGGACTTTCGGGCTTTTGCAGACCAAACGAAAGCGAGCATGACGTGTTTTTCAGCGGACACAGTGGAACTTCGGTTTCAGCAGGGCTTGGGCTTGCACAGGCAAAGCGCATCAATGGTGATAAGCATTGCGTTATTTCAGTTATCGGTGATGGTTCGTTTACGGGCGGCATGGTATATGAAGCGCTCAACAACGGCGGAAGAAGCAAGGCAAAGCACATCATTATTCTCAATGACAACAAAATGTCAATTTCCGAAAACGTCGGTGCTTTTGCAAAGTACCTTGCCATCATCCGCTCAAGACCTGAGTATTACACCTTCAAGGCAACAACCGAGCAGCGAATCAACACAATTCCGGGCGTCGGCAAGCGAATCACGCAAAAACTATATGACATAAAAACTGACATAAAAAACAGAATTTACTCCCAAAGCACCTTTTTTGAGGATTTGGGCTACAGATACATGGGTCCGATTGACGGGCATAACATAGAAGTTCTCACGAATGCGCTTGAAGCGGCAAAAAGCATTGATGTTCCCGTTTTGCTTCATGTGAACACGGTCAAGGGCAAGGGCTATAACTTTGCCGAAAAGCTGCCGAGCGTGTTCCACGGAATTTCAAAGTTCGACATCAACACAGGTGAGCCTGTTGCATCAGGCGAAAGCTTTTCCAATCGCTTTGGAAGCTGCCTTTGCTCGCTCGCTTCGGAAAATGAAGCAATTTGTGCTGTGACTGCGGCAATGTCGCTCGGCACAGGGCTTGAAAAATTCAGCCGTGAACATTCTCAGCGCTTTTTTGATGTCGGCATCGCCGAGGAGCACGCAGTGACGTTTGCGTCCGGCCTTGCCAAAAACGGAATGATTCCTGTCTTTGCAGTTTATTCAACCTTTTTGCAAAGATGCTATGATCAGATTGTGCACGATGTTTCGCTTCAGGGGCTGAAAGTGATTTTCGCAATTGACAGAGCTGGCTTTGTCGGTGAAGACGGTGAAACGCACAACGGCTTGATGGACGTGCCTTTTCTTAATACAATTCCGGATATTGCAATTTATTCACCGTGCAGCTTTGAAATGCTTGAAGCAGATTTGAAAAATGCAATCAGCAACGAAGAAAATGCGGTTGCAATCAGGTATCCGAGAGGCGGAGAAGCTGAATCGGTGAAAAAGCTCAGTTATGATAGCTCTGACTATGCCGTTTACGGTGACACAGGCAGCGATGTTGTAATTGTTACATATGGAAGAATCACCGCAAGCGCAGTTGAAGCTGTTGATCATCTCAGCGAAAAAGGAAGCAACATTATGCTTGTTTCGCTCAATAAAATCAAACCGATACCGTCTCAAGCGGTGGATATTATAAGGAGCAAAAAGCAAATCTTCTTTTTTGAAGAAGGACTGAAAAGCGGCGGAGTCGGAGAAAAACTTGCGCTGATTTTGCTTGAAAACGGATTTAAAGGCAGCTATAATTTAACTGCCGTGGAGGATAAATTTGTCAGCCAGGCAACAGTTGGGCAGCTCATGCTCGAATATATGTTTGACACCGAGGGTATGGTAAAAATTATTAAAGGAAGCAAAAGCGAGGAATAACAAGTGACTAACAAAACAAGACTTGACGTTGCAATGGTTGACCGAGGCTTGATTGAAAGCCGTGAAAAAGCAAAGGCACTGATTATGGCGGGTCAAGTTTATGTCAATGACATGAAATCGGTTAAGGCGGGATTCAACGTCAAAGATGGCGACTGCATTGAAATTCGTGGCGAAAAAATGCCGTATGTCAGCCGTGGCGGATATAAACTTGAAAAGGCAGTCAATGAATTCGGGCTGTTGCTTGACGGCTGTGTATGTATGGACATTGGTGCTTCAACCGGCGGTTTTACCGATTGTATGCTCATCAACGGAGCAAACAAGGTTTATTCAATTGATGTTGGATATGGTCAGCTTGCATGGAAGCTGCGCACTGATGAAAGAGTGGTTAACATGGAAAGGACAAACTTCCGTTATGTTACCCATGAGCAAATTGAAGAGGAAATTGACTTTGCAAGCGTTGACGTATCGTTCATTTCGCTTAAATTGATTTTGCCTGTTATGCACTCTCTGTTAAAAGACGGCGGCGAAGCTGTTTGCCTGATTAAGCCTCAGTTTGAAGCAGGCAAGGATAAAATCGGAAAAAACGGCGTTGTTCGTGAGCTTGCAACTCACCTTGAAGTTGTGAGGATGATTTATGACTTTGTGTTGGAAAATGGATTTTCAGTGCTCAACCTTGATTTTTCCCCAATTAAAGGACCGCAGGGTAACATTGAATATTTGATTTATATAAAGAAAACTGCTGAGCCTGAAAGCTTGCTTCAGACTTCAGTTGAAGAAATTGTTGAAAAGTCACACGCAGTTTTGAGCGGAGGTAAGGGCTGATGGTAATTGCAATTCACGTTAACCTCACTCGGGAAAACGCATATCAAGTGACGATGGATGTGATTGATGAACTCAAGCGCCTTGATGCAAAGGTGCTCATGCCACGTGAATATGAGCATGAATTTTGCCGCAGCGATATTATCTTTAAAGATAAAGACGAAGCCGTCAGGGAATGTGATGTGCTCATTTCAATCGGCGGTGACGGAACATTCATTCATGCTGCCCACGACGCTGCGAAGTTTGACAAAGAGATTCTCGGAATTAACGCAGGCACACTTGGCTTTCTTGCAGGGCTTGAAAAGCACGAGCTTTCACTGCTCAAAAATTTGATTGACGGAAACTACAGCATCGACAAGCGCATGATGCTTTGCACAGAGCATTATTGC
>JAMPAE010000088.1 GCA_023667385.1 Ruminococcus sp. | reverse complement strand
AAAAGAGCATCAAAGGCTATAAGGAAATTGAATATGAGGTTATGCGTGACGCAAACGACACGGCAATCACAATTTGTAACATGGAAAACATTGACCCTGTTGGTATTCATACCGGCGACAGCATTGTTGTTGCCCCCAGCCAGACGCTGACCAACAAGGAATATCACCTGCTGCGTGACAGTGCGCTGAAAATCATTCGTGCGCTGAAAATTGAGGGCGGCTGCAATGTTCAGTTTGCGCTTGACCCGCAGTCGTTTAACTATTATCTGATTGAGGTTAACCCCAGAGTTTCACGTTCATCTGCCCTTGCATCAAAAGCCAGCGGCTATCCGATTGCAAGAGTTTCTGCAAAAATTGCAGTTGGCATGACGCTTGATGAAATTGCAATTGCAAATACCCCTGCAAGCTTTGAGCCGACCCTCGATTATATCGTCACAAAAATTGCCCGCTTCCCGTTTGATAAGTTTGCTTCGGCTTCAAACAAGCTGAGCACTCAAATGAAAGCAACAGGTGAGGTCATGTCAATTGGCAGAACCATGGAGGAAAGCTTGCTCAAAGCGCTCCGCTCACTTGAAATCGGCGTTTGCCATATGTACCTCAAAAAGTTTGACAATTACACAAACGATGAACTGCTTTCATACATCAGAATCGGCACGGATGACAGAATTTTTGCAATTGCACAGCTCATCAGAAACGGCGTTGACCTTGGCATCATTTGCAGTGCAACAAAAATTGATATGTTCTTCCTTGAAAAGTTCAGGAACATTGTTGAATTTGAAAAAGCTCTTGCTGAGGGCAAAAACGATGTCACAACCCTGCGTGATGCAAAAAAGATGGGCTTTTCGGATAAATACATTGCTCAAACATGGGGCGTGAAAGAAACCGCAGTTTGGGAAATGCGAAAAGCAAACGGCATCATGCCTGTTTACAAAATGATTGATACCTGCGCCAGCGAGTTTGAATCATATATCCCGTATTTCTATTCCACATATGAAGATGAAAACGAATCAATCATCACTGATAAGAAGAAAATCATTGTGCTCGGTTCAGGACCGATCAGAATCGGTCAGGGCGTTGAGTTTGACTATTCAACCGTTCATGCAATCATGACAATCAAGCAGTTCGGCATTGAAGCAATCATCATCAACAACAACCCCGAAACCGTTTCAACCGATTACACAACCAGTGACAAGCTTTATTTTGAGCCGCTGACAACCGAGGATGTTATGAACATCATTGAGCTTGAAAAGCCAATGGGCGTTGTCACTTCCCTTGGCGGACAGACCGCAATCAACCTTGCCGAATCGCTCATGGAGCGTGGCGTGAAAATCATCGGCACTGATTTTGAAGCAATTGAAAGAGCAGAAAACCGTGATGCATTTGAAAAAATCATGGAAGAACTTGACATTCCTCAGCCACAGGGCAAGGCTGTCACAAACATTGAAGACGGCGTTAAGGCGGCTGAAGAAATCGGCTATCCTGTTCTTGTTCGCCCAAGCTATGTTCTCGGCGGCAGAGCAATGCAGATTGTTGCCTGCGAGCAGTCGCTTCGCACATATTTGAAAAGCGCCGTTGAAATCAATGAAGATCAGCCGGTTTTGGTTGATAAATACATCATCGGCAAGGAGCTTGAGGTTGACGCAGTGTGCGACGGAACAGACGTTTTCGTGCCCGGCATCATGGAACACGTTGAAAGAACAGGCGTCCATTCGGGCGACTCAATCAGCGTATATCCAACGTTCAGCGTTTCCGATAAGGTTAAGCAGACAATGCTTGATTACACCAAAAAGCTCGGTCTCGGAATCGGTATCATCGGACTTTATAACATTCAGTTCATCGTTGACAAAAACGATGACGTATACATAATCGAAGTGAACCCACGTTCGTCAAGAACAGTTCCGTTCCTTTCAAAAGCAACGGGCTATCCGCTTGCTGACATTGCAACGCTTGTCATTTTGGGCAAGTCGCTCAAGGAGCAGGGCTTCACTCAAATGTATCCAAAAGAGAGAGATAAGTGGTATGTCAAAGTGCCTGCATTCTCATTCTCAAAAATCACAGGTATCGACGCAACACTTTCACCTGAAATGAAATCAACCGGTGAAGCAATCGGCTATGACAAAAAGCTCACAAGGGCACTGCTCAAAGCACTTCAGGCTTCGGGCACAAAGGTTGCAAACTACGGCACTGTTTTTGTGACAGTGGCAGACACCGACAAGGAAGAAGCACTTCCGCTTGTTCGCCGATTTTATGACCTCGGCTTCAACATTGAAGCAACGGCAGGCACGGCAAAATTCCTCAAATCACACGGAATCAGAACAAGAGTTAAAGCGAAGCTTTCTGAGGGCAGCGAGGAAATTCTTTATTCAATCCGTCAGGGCTATGTCACCTATGTCATCAGCACCCGTGACGTGAACTCTGCTTCCGAGGAAACCGATGGATATATCATTCGCCGCTGCGCAGTTGAAAACAACGCAACAATGTTCACCTCACTCGACACAGTTCGTGTTTTGCTTGACGTGCTTGAGGAAACAACAATCGGCGTTTCAACAATTGACTCTTGACGGCAACTGAAGATAAAGAAGAAGGGAATTATGCGGTATGCGCTTTGGGTTGAGTGGAGCCTTTGGCGCATATGCCGCAGAGGAATTTTGATGATGAAACAAGGCTTATTTAAGGTTGCATCAAACGAAAAAATTGCCGACAAGGTTTTCAAAATGACCTTATCGGGCGATACTTCGGAAATTACAGCAGCAGGGCAGTTTGTCAACATTCAGCTTGACGGATTCTTCCTGCGCAGACCGATTTCGGTTTGCGATTGTGAGGGAAACCTGCTTTCTATTATATATAAGGTTGTTGGCACGGGAACAGAGCAGATGAGCAGGCTTGCCGTTGGCACCGAGCTTGACGTTCTGACAGGTCTCGGCAACGGCTATGATGAAAGCAAAAGCGGTGAAAATCCGCTTCTCATCGGCGGCGGAGTCGGTGTTCCGCCGATGTATATGCTTGCAAAAAATCTGATTGCATCCGGCAAAAATGTCAGCGTGATTCTTGGCTTTAACACAAAGAGCGAGGTTTTTTATAAAACTGAATTTGAAAAGCTCGGCGCAAAGGTTTTTGTCACAACTGCTGACGGCAGTGAGGGCATCAAAGGCTTTGTCACAGATGCGTTTGACATGGTGGGCGATTACAGCCACTTTTATACCTGCGGACCTGAGCCGATGCTCAAAGCGGTTTATGCCAAAACAAAAACGAGCGGACAGTTCAGCTTTGAAGAAAGAATGGGCTGCGGCTTCGGCGCCTGCATGGGCTGCTCATGCAAAACAAAATACGGCAACAAAAGAATCTGCAAGGACGGTCCTGTGCTGACAAAGGAGGAGATCATATGGTAAATACTAAAGTTAACCTTTGCGGCATTGAGCTTGACAACCCTGTGATTCCGGCTTCGGGCACATTCGGCTTCGGCTATGAATTTGCAGAGCTTTATGATATAAATCAGCTTGGTACATTTTCATTCAAGGGCACAACAAAAGAGCCACGCTTCGGCAACCCAACTCCAAGAATTGCCGAATGTCCGTCCGGTATGATCAACTCAGTCGGTTTGCAAAACCCCGGCGTTGAAAAAGTCATCAGCGAAGAACTGCCGAAGCTTGCAAAATGCTTCAGCAAGCCTGTCATGGCAAATGTCAGCGGATTTTCAGTTGATGAATATGTATATACCTGTGAAAAGCTTGACAAGATGGAGCAGGTTGGCTGGCTTGAGGTTAACGTAAGCTGCCCGAATGTCCACGGCGGCGGCATGAGCTTCGGCGTGAGTGCTGATTCTGCTGCAAAAGTGACCGAGGCAGTGAAAAAAGTCACAACAAAGCCTGTTTTCATCAAGCTTTCACCAAATGTAACCGACATCACGGAAATTGCAGTTGCCTGCGAACAGGCAGGTGCTGACGGAATCAGCATGATTAACACCTTGCTGGGAATGAGAATTGACCTGAAAACAAAAAAGCCTGTCATCGCAAACAAAATGGGCGGCTTCTCAGGCCATGCAATTTTGCCTGTTGCACTTCGCATGGTATATCAGGTTTATGAAAAAGTTAACATCCCAATCATCGGCATGGGCGGTGTTTCATCGGCGGAGGATGTGATTGAAATGATGCTTGCAGGTGCAACGGCTGTTCAAGTCGGCGCAGCAAACCTTGTCAATCCGTTTGCCTGCCGTGACATCATAAACAGCCTGCCGGAGATTATGGAAAAATATCAAATAAACAGCTTAGCTGAAATTATAGGAGGAGCACACTGATGGGAAAAGATGTAATTATTGCCTGCGACTTCAACGGCAAAGAGGAATGCATGAGCTTCCTTGACCGTTTCACTCAGGAGAAGCCTTATGTTAAAATCGGCATGGAGCTTTTCTATTCGGCAGGTCCTGAAATCGTTCGTGAAATCAAGCAGAGAGGTCACAAAATTTTCCTCGATTTGAAGCTGCACGATATACCGAACACAGTTAAAAAATCAATGGCAGTTCTTTCAAACCTCGATGTTGATATGTGCAACCTGCACGCAGCGGGCACAAAGGCAATGATGGAAGCCGCCCTTGAAGGACTCACTCGCCCCGACGGCACAAGACCGCTTCTGATTGCCGTGACTCAGCTCACTTCAACAAGCGAAGAAAGAATGAAAAGCGACCTTTTGATTGATAAACCGATTGATGAGGTTGTTATGCATTATGCAAAATGTGCCTGTGAAGCAGGGCTTGACGGAGTTGTATGTTCCCCGCTTGAGGCAACAAAAGTGCATGATACCTGCGGAAAATCATTCCTGACAGTGACACCGGGCGTTCGTTTTGCTGACGGAGACATCGGAGATCAGGTCAGAGTCACCACTCCGGCAAAAGCAAAGGAAATCGGCTCAGATTACATTGTTGTCGGCAGACCGATCACTCAGGCTGAAGATCCTGTTGCAGCATACAGACGCTGCATGAAAGAGTTCGTTGGTTAACACAAACAAGGAGGAAAAATAAATGGAAACAAAAATTCAAGTTGCAAAAGCACTTCTTTCAATTAAGGCGGTTTTCTTCCGCCCGCAAGAACCGTTCACATGGGCAAGCGGAATCAAAAGCCCGGTTTATTGCGATAACAGATTGATTCTCACCGCTCCTGAGCAGAGAACACTTGTTGAAACCGCCATTGCTGAAACCGTAAAAGCTGAATATCCCGACTGTGAGGTACTCATGGGCACTTCAACCGCAGGTATCGCTCACGCTGCAATTGCCGCTCAAATGCTCGGTATGCCGATGGGATATGTTCGCTCAGGCGCAAAAGATCACGGCAGACAAAATCAAATTGAGGGCAAGCTTGAAAAAGGCCAAAAGGTTGTTGTTGTTGAAGATTTGATTTCAACAGGCGGCAGTGTAATTGAGGTTGTTAACGTGCTTCGTGAAGCAGGAGCCGAGGTGCTCGGAATCGTCAGCATCTTCACTTATGGAATGCAGAAAGGTCTTGACCGTCTTGCAGCAGCAAATGTCAAAAATGTCAGCCTGACAAACTTCGACTGCATTGCAGAGGTTGCCGCTGAACAGGGCTATATTAAGCCTGAGGATATTCAAAAATTAATAAAGTTCAGAAACAACCCAAGCGATGAGAGCTGGATTGGAGCGTGACCGCAGTGAGAAGTGTTATCGACATTCTTGACCTTTCAACCGATGAAATTGATTCTCTCATTGCGACCGCTGAAGATATTATCTCAAACGGGGAAAAATACGCTCACAAATGCGCAGGTAAAAAGCTTGCAACCCTTTTCTTCGAGCCGTCAACAAGAACCCGTCTTTCTTTTGAGGCGGCAATGTATGAGCTTGGCGGTCAGGTGCTTGGATTTTCCGAATCGAGCAGCTCATCCGCATCAAAAGGTGAAAGCGTATCTGATACTGTGCAGGTTGTCAGTTGCTATGCTGACATCATTGCAATGCGTCACCCGAAAGAGGGCGCACCGCTTGTTGCAAGCATGAAAGCATCTGTGCCAATCATCAACGCAGGCGACGGCGGCCACAATCACCCAACGCAAACCCTTGCTGATTTGCTCACAATCAAGCGTGAAAAAGGCGGCTTTGACGGGTTAACAGTCGGCTTTTGCGGCGACCTCAAATTCGGACGCACAGTTCACTCACTTTTGAGCGCACTCTCCCGATATGAAAACGTGAAGTTTGTTCTGATTTCACCGCCGGAGCTTACCGTTCCGAGCTATGTGAAAAAAGAGCTGCTTGACGCAAAGAACCTCGATTACCGTGAAACAACAGACCTCGAAGCTGCAATGCCTGAGCTTGACATTCTCTATATGACAAGAGTTCAGCAGGAGCGCTTCTTCAATGAGCAGGATTACATCCGCCTCAAGGATAGCTACATTCTCACTCCTGAAAAGCTCGTCACGGCAAAAAAAGATATGTGCATCCTGCATCCGCTGCCAAGGGTGAACGAAATCTCCGTTGCGGTTGACGATGACCCCAGAGCGTGCTACTTCAAGCAGGTGCTCAACGGCAAATATATGCGCATGGCGCTCA
>JAMPAE010000087.1 GCA_023667385.1 Ruminococcus sp. | reverse complement strand
CGCAAAAAGAATGATTTCATCACCGGGCTCGCAAAGTGCCTTGAATGTGATTGAAAGCGACGCTGCCGCTCCGCAGGTCATATAAAAATTATCAGCAGAAAAGTTTGTGTCATATGTTTTGTTGAGATACTGAGCAATTGAAGCCCTGACGTTTGCGTCGCCGATTGCCGAAGTGTAACCGTGAAGCTCAGTTGATTCACACGTTTCAAGCAGTTGCTTAATGGTATCATTAACCACATCGGGCGCCGGAACACTCGGATTACCGAGACTGAAATCAAAAATGTTCTCCTTGCCGATTTCTGCGGCTCTTTTCTTGCCGTATTCAAAAATTTCTCTTATAACGGAGCTGTTCGCCCCAAGTTCATACATTCTTTGAGAAAACATAGAATCACCCACTCATGTCAATTTATCATATAACGGTAAAATAATATAACTATCCATTCTAAATAAGTATACTATAAAACAGCGACACGGTCAATAAATAATTGCATTTTTATGCACAAAACCAAAAACACTGATGCCGTTTGATTAAATTATTCGGTTGGTTAATATGAAACATACACCCCCAAAGCGTTAAACTTCAGGGGTGTATGTAAAACTATTTCTTTCAGCCCAGTGAGGCAAGGCTTTCTTCAATCATTTTGATTTTTTCGGTGAGCTTTTCGGCTTCTGCCTTCTGACCCTCAACAACATCGGCAGGGGCTTTTGAAAGGAAGCCCGGATTTGAGAGCTTGCCGTTGATTTGCGCAAGCTTCTTTTCAGCGGTTTCCTTTTCTTTGTTCAGGCGCTTTCTTTCAGCCTCAAAGTCAACGAGGTCACCCATCGGGATATAAATTTTTGCATCTGCGGTGACGATGCTGACACTGCCCTCAATGTCGAAGCTGTTGCCGACGGTTACGTCAGATGCAGAAGCAAGGCGCTGCATGAACACGGTTGCAGTTTCAAAAATCTCTGTTTTTTCGGTTGCGATGTAAACATGAGCCTTTCTTGACGGCGGTACATTCATCTCACTGCGGCGGTTTCTGATTGCACGGATTGCTTCCATGATAATTTCCATTTTTGCTTCATCATCGGCAAAAACAAGGCTTTCGCTATATACAGGCCAAGCTGATTTCATGATGGTTTCGCCCTCATGAGGAAGAGTTTGCCAAATTTCTTCTGTGATGAACGGCATGAACGGGTGAAGCAGCTTGAGCGTTTCACTCATGACATAGACCAAAACTGCCTTGACCTGTGCCGCTTTTTCGCCGCCCTGCTGAAGCCTGATTTTTGCAAGCTCAATGTACCAGTCGCAGAAAATATCCCAAATGAAGTCATAAAGCTTTGAAACAGCAATGCCGAGTTCAAACTTTTCAAGGTTGTCTGTCACTTCTTTAACAAGTGAATTGAACTGTGAAAGAATCCATTTATCCTCAAGTGCAAGCTCATGCGGAATGTGCGGAGCAGGCTCATTTTCATCAAGATTCATGAGAATGAATCTTGCAGCGTTCCAGATTTTGTTTGCAAAGTTACGGCTTGCCTCAACCTTCTTTTCCGAGTAACGCATATCATTTCCCGGACTGTTGCCTGTTGCAAGGGTCAGTCTCAGTGCGTCAGCACCGTATTGATCAATGACAACAAGCGGGTCGATGCCGTTACCGAGTGATTTCGACATTTTTCTGCCCTGCTCGTCACGAACAAGTCCGTGAATATATACCGTTTCAAACGGCACCTCACCCATCTGCTCGCAAGCGGAGAAGATCATTCTTGCAACCCAGAAGAAAATTATGTCATAGCCTGTAACAAGCGTGCTTGTCGGATAATAATGAGCAAGTTCAGGAGTTTTATCAGGCCAGCCGAGGGTTGAGAACGGCCAAAGTGCCGATGAGAACCATGTATCAAGCGTATCTTCGTCCTGCCTGATATGCTCGCTGCCGCACTTGCAGCATTTTGTCGGTTCATCCCTTGAAACGGTGATTTCGCCGCAATCATCGCAGTACCATGCAGGAATGCGGTGACCCCACCAAAGCTGACGGGAAATACACCAGTCACGAATGTTTTCCATCCAGTTGAAATATGTTTTGTCAAAGCGTTCGGGGATGAACTTTGTTTCGCCGTCACGCACTGCCTTGATTGCCGGCTTTGCAATCGGCTCCATCTTAACGAACCACTGCTTTGAAACTCTCGGTTCAACAACAGTGTGGCAGCGATAGCATGAACCGACCTCATGCTTGGTTGGGTTAATTTTAACAAGAGCACCTGCATCCGTCATGTCCTGAACAATTGCTTTTCTGCACTCCTTGAGGCTCATACCTGCATATTTGCCTGCTTTTTCGTTCATGAAGCCGTCATCGGTCATAACGTTGATGACAGGCAGGTTGCAGCGCAAGCCAACCTCAAAGTCATTCGGGTCATGGGCAGGTGTAATTTTAACCGCACCTGTTCCCTTGTCCATTTTTGCATAAGTATCGGCAACAATCGGAATCTCTCTGCCGATAACAGGGATGATAACAGTTTTGCCGATTACATCTTTGTATCTTTCATCATCGGGGTGAACTGCAACAGCGGTATCACCGGGGATTGTTTCCGGACGGGTGGTTGCAACCTCAATTGCGCCTGAGCCGTCAGCAAACGGATAGTTAAAATGCCAGAAATTGCCGTCATGCTCCTCATATTCAACTTCGGCATCGGAAATTGAAGTTTTGCAATGAGTGCACCAGTTGATGATTCTCTCGCCACGATAAATCAAGCCTTTTTCATAAAGGTTGCAGAACACTTCACGAACAGCCTTTGAGCAGCCCTCATCAAGGGTGAAGCGCTCTCTGTCCCAGTCACAGGATGAACCGAGCTTTTTAAGCTGCTCAATGATTCTGCCGCCGTATTGCTCTTTCCATTTCCATGCTCTTTCAAGGAAACCGTCACGGCCGATGTCATCCTTTGTGACGCCCTCCTCTTTCATTGCGGCAACAATTTTTGCTTCGGTTGCAATTGAAGCATGGTCAGTACCGGGCAGCCACAGTGTATCAAAGCCCTGCATTCTGCGCCAGCGGATGAGAATGTCCTGCAAGGTTTCATCAAGGGCGTGACCCATGTGAAGCTGACCTGTGATGTTTGGCGGCGGAATAACAATTGTGTAGGGATTCTTTTTTGGGTCAGGCTCAGCGTGGAAATATTTTCCGTCGAGCCATGTTTGATAAATACGGTCCTCAACGTCTTTCGGATCGTACTGTTTAGCAAGTTCTTTTGCCATGTTCTTCACTCCTAAAATTCGTTTTTTGTTCAACAATTCACCGGTTTCGTCATATCCACACAATAAAAAATACTCCGTCCCAAACATCAGGACGGAGCTATTATCCGTGGTACCACCTGAATTCAGAGCCGAAGCCCTGCACTCAATGCCGTTAACGCCGACGCACGTTTGGTTCTACTAAGCCGCAGCCGTTCTTCCAAAGGCTCACAAGCGACCTTCACGCCGTTTCACTTCAAGGCTTGCACCAACCGCCTTTTCTCTGCAAGCTCAACGAGCGTTACTCCTCTTGTTCACTGCCGATTTAATTATTGAAATGATTTTAGCACAAAATCAGATGGGTGTCAAGGGGTGCGGGTTCATGAATTTTCATCGGCACAAAAAGCAACCACACCGCTCAAAAGAACGATGTGGTGAATTAATCGGCATTTCGGCGGGTGTGCCCCTTCCCGCATTTCTTTTGACCAACAAGGGTGTGTAGCAGCACAATCTCTACTTCAAAATACCTTACTTCTATTGTACTTATATTTTAGCACGTTTATCCCCGTTTGTAAAGAACTTTATTTTTGTTTTCCAATTTTATCAGATTCTTTTCTCTGATTCTGTAAAATGTCATTACCGAATTTTTGCGTTTACTGTCATCATTGTCTAATACCAATTTTGCAACAACATTAAGATTAGTATTAGGTAAATGCTTTATCATAAAAATTGTTTCTTTATGCTGACAATCTTTTATGATTATATCGGGTCTTTCAACCGTGGAAACACCAAACTTTTTAAAAAGTTCAAAATCTTCGGGGTGCCGAAGTTTTATATGCTCAATACGCTCATCAGTGACAACAATTTCTTCCGTTTTTAATTTTCCGAATTCAGCTTCCAGCGGCTGAGAATCTATTTTTCCTAATTTTGTAACCTCAGTCACCTTATCACGTCCTGTACATATTAAATGTCAACGTCCAAACAATGTCAACAGATTGAAATTGAGCGTAACCACACCGCTCAAAAGAACGATGTGGTGAATTAATTATCCCACTGCCACAAGGCTGTCCACAAATTGCTTTGCTGCCCTTGCCGAGCGTCCGCCTTTGCGCAGTGCGAAGGCTTCGGCTTTCATGCAAAGCTCGTTTTCGTCAATTTCAAGTGCTTTCTTTTCTGCAAGGCTTCTGACAATTTTCAGATAAAGCTCCTTGTTCGGCTTTGAATACTGAATTGTCAGACCGAAGCGTTCGGAAAGTGAGAGCAATTCCTGAATCGTGTCTGCACGGTGGATGTCATCACCGTCACGGTCGGAGAATGATTCCTTAACAAGATGGCGGCGGTTGCTTGTTGCATAGATTACAGCGTTGTTAGCCTTTGCGGAAGCAGAGCCTTCCAAAATTGCCTTGAGCGTGCCGAAGCCGTCCTCCGTTTTGTTGAACGAGAGGTCGTCGATGAAAATAATGAACTTGAGCGGATTGTGGTTGATCTCTTCCATTATAATCGGCAAACACATAAGCTGTTCCTTTTGAATCTCAATCAGGCGTACTCCGTCACCGGCAAACATATTCGCAACAGCTTTAACCGTTGATGATTTGCCTGTGCCTGCATCGCCGCAAAGCAAAATGTTTGCTGCCGGTTTACCTTCCACAAGTGCACGGGTGTTCGCAATGACTTTTTCACGCTCTGTTTCATATCCAATAAGGTCATCGGTTGTGATTTTGTCTGCACTTTTGAGCGGAGTAATCTCACCGTTGTTTTTGATGTTGAACATCGAATATTTTGAGTAGATTCCATAGCCGTCCTTGAAAAGGCGGTCAATTTTTTCACGGTATTCTTTTTCAAAGTCAAACGCTGTGTTGTCAAAGCCCGGAAGATACCCGTCAAAACCGGTGAGCCCTGCAAAATCAGCAGGCTCCATTGCTGAAATTTCGCTGAAAATTTTCAGCTCCGCCTGCGCCGCTTGCTGCATACACTGAGGAATTTCCTGCTTTTGTGCGGCTCTGATGACATAATCGTTTTCATCTTCATAAAGATGCTTTCTGATATACTTGCCAAGATCGCAGTCATGGGCATAAAGATTGCCCACAAATGCGGCATAGAGCTTTGTTTTTTCAACCACATCTCCGGCGCATACCAAAAAATCAATTAAGCTTTTAAGCACTTCGCTTTCGGTAATGTTTTTGAAAACAGTCACTGAAGCAAGCTTTGCCGATATATTTTTTAATTCTGTGTCCATAATGTTACCTATATAACTCATCAGTAGGATTTTTACCCTACTGATGAAAAGTGATTAAAGATTTTCAATGATTTTTGCTGTCATCTCTGTTGTTGAAAGCGGTGCTGCGCCAGTATCGCCAACAAGGTCAGCTGTTCTGTAGCCTGCGTTGAGCACTGCGTCAACTGCGTTTTCAATTGCATCTGCTTCTGCTGTCAGGTCGAATGAATAGCGAAGCATCATTGCCGCAGAAAGAATTGTTGCAATCGGGTTAGCCTTGTTCTGACCTACAATGTCAGGGGCTGAACCGTGAATCGGCTCATAAAGTCCACGCTTCGTTGCGCCGAGTGAAGCTGACGGCAGCATTCCGATTGAGCCTGTGAGCTGTGAAGCCTCATCTGAAAGGATGTCACCAAACATATTTGAGGTCACTGCAACGTCAAACTGACCGGGATTTCTGACAAGCTGCATTGCGGCGTTGTCAACAAGCATATTTTCAATTGTTACCTCAGGATAATCAGCGGCAACCTCGTGCACAACCTTTCTCCAAAGTCTTGATGATTCAAGAACGTTTGCCTTGTCAATGCTGATTACCTTTTTGCTGCGCTTCATTGCGGTTTCAAAAGCAACCTTTGCAATTCTTTCAATTTCAACTCTGCTGTAGCATTCAGTGTCATAGGCTTCTTCGCCGTATTTACCCTCACGGTAACCTCTGTCACCAAAGTAAATTCCGCCGGTAAGCTCTCTGACGATCATGATGTCAAAGCCTTTTGAAACCAAGTCCTCTCTGAGCGGGCAAGCACCTTTCAGGGCAGGATAAAGCTTTGCAGGGCGAAGATTTGTGAAAAGCTCCATTGCAGCACGAATGCCGAGAAGTGCCTTTTCGGGGCGTACATCACCTGCAAGGTTATCCCACTTCGGGCCGCCAACTGCGCCGAGAAGCACGCTGTCGCTTGCAAGGCAGCCTTCAACAGTTTCTTCCGGAAGCGGCTTGCCTGTTGCATCAATTGCGCAGCCGCCGATTAAAAATGACTTGAAGTTAAACTTGTGTCCGAATTTTTCGCCGATCGTTTCAAGCACCTTAACAGCGCTATCAACAATTTCAGGGCCGATTCCATCGCCCTTGAGCAATCCGATATTAAATT
>JAMPAE010000086.1 GCA_023667385.1 Ruminococcus sp. | reverse complement strand
ATTTTACGTCAGGATAATGCAGATATACGACTTACGGAATATGGATATAAAATTGGACTTGTTGGTGAAGAAAAGTGGCAAAGACTTCAGAAAAAGCTTGAAATGATTGAAAAAGAGCGTAAAAGAGTTGAAAGCGTGCCGATTGCACCGTCTGATGAACTGAACAAGCTGCTTGTTTCACGTGAAACATCTGAGTTGAAAACGGGTTGCAGGCTGTCGGAACTCATAAAGCGTCCTCAGTTAAATTATGATTTGCTGACTCCGTTTGATAAAAACAGGCCGGAACTCCCCTATGAAGTTTTTGAACAGGTCGAAATTGAGATAAAATATGAAGGATATATTAAACGACAACTTGCTCAAGCGGCAGAAATGCGCAGACTGGAATGCAGAAAGCTTGATGAAGCAATGGATTATACGCAAATCATTGGACTCCGCATGGAAGCTCAGGAAAAACTTAACAAGGTAAAACCGAAAAACCTGGGACAAGCTTCAAGAATATCAGGTGTAAGCCCGGCTGATATATCAGTTTTACTGATTCATCTCAAGAAAAACGGAACCAAAACAGATTAAGAGGATTATTTATGGATTTTATTTCAAAAGAAAAGCTCAAAATTATGGCTGAAAGCTTTAATGTTGTGCTTGATGAAACAGCACTTGACAGGTTTGATACATATGCACAACTGCTTGCACAGTGGAATGAGAAAATTAATCTCACTGCAATTACTGACCCAAAAGGAATTATGATTAAGCACTTTGTTGACAGTATTGCACTTTTCAAGTATGCTGACATACCAAACGGCGCAAAATGCATTGACGTTGGCACAGGTGCCGGCTTCCCCGGTGTGGCAATGATGATTGCAAGGCCGGATTTAAAAGTTACCCTGCTTGACAGTACCGGGAAAAAGCTCAATGTGATTGCAGATATACTATCTCACATCGGACTTGATGCTGAAATTCTGCATTCACGAGCAGAAGAAGCAGGCAGAAAAGCTGAATATAGAGAAAAATTTGATTTTGCAACTGCAAGAGCTGTTGCAAACCTGCGGGAACTTTCAGAATATTGTTTACCGTTTGTGAAGCAAGGCGGATGTTTCATCGCACTTAAAGGTGCAAGAGCCGATGAAGAAATCAGTGGTGCTAAAAAAGCAATCGCTGTGCTTGGCGGGAAAATCGAAGCGGTGAACAGTTTTAATCTTGAAGATGCCGGTGAAAGAAACATCATTATTATAAGAAAAAATCAACAAACACCGACAAAATATCCACGTCAATCGGCAAAAATTGCAAAATTTCCGCTTGAATAATGTCGAATTATTGGAAAACGCAGCTTTTTTCATCGAAAGCTTTTTGTGGACAAACCTCCCCATCTGTGCTATTATCTTAGCCAAAGGGAGGTTTTCTTATGGTCAATGACAAGCCCCGTCCCGCAGGGCAGGTATTATTGATACCAAACGAAAAGATTTTTCCGAATCCAAACCAACCACGTCGTATTTTTGATCAGGGGGAGCTTGTGAATCTTGCAATAAGCATCAGAATGAACGGCATTTTGCAGCCGATAACAGTCCGAGAGGTTGAAAAAGGATATGAACTTGTTTCAGGTGAGCGCAGGCTCAGGGCGTCGAGACTTGCAGGCATGGCGATGATACCATGCATTGTGATTGATGTTAATTCAATGAAATCAGCAATTTTTTCATTGATTGAGAACCTGCAGCGTCAAAATCTCGGTTATTTTGAAGAAGCAATGGCAATTGAGCGACTTATGAACGAATATGCCTTATCTCAGGAGGAAGCTGCAAAACGGCTTGGCAAAGCTCCGTCAACTGTTTCAAATAAGCTCAGACTTTTATCGCTTCCAAAGGCGGTGCAAAAGGTTTTGCTGCAAAATAACCTCTCAGAGCGTCATGCTCGAGCTCTTCTGCGGCTTGACGAGGAAGACATAATGCCGGTTTTGGAGCGCATTATTGACAAAAAAATGAGCGTAACGCAGGCGGAAACGTTTATTGAAGCATTTCTTGAGCAAACAAGTAAACCAAAACGCACAACACGGCGAATGTTTAGCGACGTAAGAATCTTTCTTAAAACCATCAACAATGCAGTTGAAACGATGCAAAGCGCAGGAATAAATGCGGCAGTCAAAAAGCAGGAGACCGAAGAAAACTTTGTATATGAAATAACAATTCCTAAAAGTGCGGCTTATAAGCAGCCTGAATTAAGTTTGATTAAAAGCTAAGGTAACCCCACGAAAGTGTGTTTACATAAACAACCTGTGTGTTGATTCACACTCATTTCTTTCTCTTTCACACCTGATGACGAGCAGATTGCACAATCTTGTGCAGTCTGTTTGTCTTTTATATTAGTTGCCGGTGTGTTTGTTTTGAGTTTTTTAATTATGTCGATGTGCGCCTCTCGCCAAAATCTTTGATTTTGATGCTGCGGTGTAAATCGCAGCGCTCGGCTTGTGCCGAGCGAGTGGCGTAATGCGGGTGCAAACTTAATTTTTTCGCATTTGCAAAGGCGTAGGAAGAAGAATATGGTAAAATCAGACAGAATGTCAGAAAATATTTACTCAAGGGCTTTAAAAATGTATTTTGATGTGCTATACTATATAAGATTATGAAAAAAGTACAGGAAGGGAAGATTTATGGGAAAGACAGTCGCAATTGTTAACCAAAAAGGCGGAGTCGGGAAAACAACAACCGCCGTTAATCTTGCCGCTGCAATCGGTCAGAAAGGGTATAAAACCCTGCTTGTTGACATTGACCCGCAGGGTAACACAACAAGTGGTCTTGGTTTTAACAAAAGGCAGGTTGAAAAATCCTCATATGACATGATAATCGGCAGCGAAAAGGCAGAAGATATAATTAAAGAGACAAAGTTTACCAATCTTGATGTGCTTCCGTCAAACATGGATCTTGCCGGAGCAGAGCTTGAAATTGCCGACATGGAAAATCGCACAAGCAGAATCAAAACTGCACTTGCGCCAATTAAAGATAAATATGACTTCATTTTTCTTGATTGTCCACCGTCGCTTGGTTTGGTGACAATCAATGCATTGGGGGCAGTTGACAGTGTAATCGTGCCGATTCAATGTGAATATTATGCGCTTGAAGGTCTGTCGCAGCTTATGAATACAATAAGGCAGGTTAAACGCCTATATAATCCGCTCATTGAAATGGAAGGTGTGCTTCTCACAATGTATGATGGCAGGCTGAATCTTACTCAGCAGGTTATCACTGAGGTTAAGCGCTTCTTCCCTCAAAAGGTTTATGCAACGGCTATTCCGAGGAATGTAAGGCTTTCAGAGGCGCCGTCATTCGGTCAGCCGGTATGTTATTTTGACAAGAATTCAAAGGGCAGCAAAGCTTATGACAGTCTTGCAGATGAATTTCTGCAAAAGAATAAAACGAACAACTAAATTGACTACATAGAAAAATACAGGAGGTATGTATGGCTGAAAAAAAGAAAGGCGGCCTTGGAAAAGGCTTAGACGCCTTATTTATAGATAATGCTATTGAAGAAGAAAATGGCAGTCCGCTTATGCTTAAAATTCATGAAATTGAGCCTAACAGGGATCAGCCGAGAAAAGATTTCGATGAAGACGCTTTGAGTGAGCTTGCAGACAGCATTGCTGAGCACGGTATTATTCAACCGCTGCTTGTTCGTCCATTGGCAGACGGCGCATATCAGATTATTGCAGGCGAAAGACGCTGGAGAGCCGCAAGAATGGCGGGTTTAACAGAAGTTCCTGTACTTGTTAAGGAAATTTCAGAAAGCGAAATTATGGAGCTTGCACTTGTTGAAAACCTGCAAAGAGAAGATCTTAACCCAATTGAAGAAGCTGAGGGACTTCAGGTTTTGATGGAAACTTACGGTATGACTCAGGAGGAAGCTGCAAAGCGTGTTGGCAAATCACGTCCTGCTGTTGCAAATGCAACAAGACTTCTTGTGCTTCCGAAAAAGGTTATTGATATGCTCAAGGACGGTTCAATTTCCGCCGGACACGCAAGAGCGCTGCTTGCCCTTTCCGATGATGAAAAAATCAAGGAACTTGCCGCTGAAATTGTTAAAAAGGGAATGTCTGTGCGTGACACCGAAAGGCTTGTTAAGTTCATGCTCAAGGATTCTGCAAAGCCGAACAAAAAGCAAAAAAAACGTGACATTTTCTATGACGAGGTTGAGCTTTCGGTTTCAGATGCAATTGGCAGGAAAGCCAAAGTTAACGTTAATTCAAGCGGAAAAGGCACAATTGAAATTGAGTTTTACAACAAGGAAGACCTTGCTAAACTGACAAAAATGTTCAATAAAGACTAAAGGGGTTGTTAAATAATGTTAGATATTAAACTTATCAGAGAAAAGCCTGATTTTGTTAAGGCTGCAATGAAAACAAGAAACAAGGATATGGACGCTGTTGTTGATGAAATCATCGCAATTGACGAAAAAAGACGTGAGCTTTCATCAAAAAGAGATTCACTCAAAGCTGAGCAGAACGCTGCAAGCAGAGAGATTCCCGCAATCAAAAAGGCAGGCGGCGACATCAGTGAAATCATGGCAAAAATGAATGCTGTTAAAGAAGCAATCAAGGCTGATGAAGAAGAACTCAATGAGCTTGAAGCAAAACAGAAAGCTCTTATTTATGAGTTTCCGAACATCCCGAATGAAAAAACACCAATCGGCAAGGATGACAGTGAAAACGTTGAAATTCGCCGCTGGGGTGAGCCGAAAAACTTCACTTTTGAAGCAAAACCGCACTGGGATCTTGGTGCGGATCTCGGCATTCTTGACCCTGAAACCGCTGCAAAGGTAACAGGTGCAAGATTCCACTTCTATAAAGGTCTCGGAGCAAGGCTTGAGCGCTCAATCATCAATTTCTTCCTCAACACACACACTGCTCACGGCTATACAGAAGTATTCCCGCCGTTTATGGTTAACCGTGCATCAATGACCGGCACCGGTCAGCTTCCGAAGTTTGAGGAGGACGCATTCAAGCTCACCAATGATTATTTCCTCATTCCGACCGCTGAAGTTCCCGTCACAAATATGCACAGAGATGAAATTCTTGACGGCAAAAAGCTCCCGATAAGCTATTGTGCTTACTCTGCTTGTTTCCGTGCAGAGGCAGGATCGGCAGGCCGTGACACAAGAGGTCTCATCAGACAGCACCAGTTCAACAAGGTTGAGCTTGTGAAGTTTGTTAAGCCGGAGGAAAGCTACGCAGAACTTGAAAAGCTTACTAATGACGCTGAAAGAGTGCTTCAGCTTCTCGGACTTCCCTATCGTGTTGTTGCGCTGAGCACAGGTGACATCGGCTTTTCATCTGCAAAAACATTTGACATCGAAGTTTGGATGCCGTCATATGGTCGCTATGTTGAAATTTCTTCATGTTCAAACTTTGAAGATTTCCAGGCAAGACGTGCTTCAATCAGATATAAAGATGACGCAAAGGAGAAGGCAAAGCTTGTTCATACCCTCAACGGTTCAGGCGTTGCAATTGGCAGAACTGTTGCCGCAATCCTCGAAAACTATCAGAATGAAGATGGCAGCGTAACCGTTCCCGAAGCTCTCAGACCTTACATGGGAACAGACATCATAAAGTAAATTTTTTTGATAATATGCGGGAGAATGCTCTCCTGCATTAAGCGGTTTCTCCGCATCATATAAAAAGCAAAAAACTCAGTATTTTCTCGGAGGTATGTAAAAATGTATAACGACATTCTTGACACTATCGGACTTATCAAAAAGGTTGACAGTGAAGTTGCAGACGCAATGCAGCTTGAGCTTAACCGCCAGCGAGACAAAATTGAACTCATCGCTTCGGAAAACATCGTTTCCCCCGCTGTTATGGCGGCAATGGGCAGCGTCCTCACCAACAAATATGCAGAGGGCTACCCGGGAAAGAGATATTACGGCGGCTGCGAGTATGTTGATATTGTTGAAAACATCGCAATCGAAAGAGCCAAGAAGCTCTTCGGTGCAGAATATGCAAATGTTCAGCCGCACTCAGGCTCACAGGCAAACCTTGCAGTATACGCTGCATTCCTTCAGCCGGGCGACACGGTTCTCGGCATGAGCCTTGCAGAGGGCGGACATCTTTCTCACGGTTCACCTGTTAACGCCAGCGGTATTCTTTATAACTTCGTTTCATACGGTGTTGACGAAAACGGCTTCATCAATTATGATAAGATTAGAGAGATCGCCCTTGAAACAAAGCCGAAAATGATCGTTGCGGGCGCATCCGCTTATGCGAGAACAATTGACTTTGAGAAAATCGGTGAGATTGCAAAAGAAGTCGGCGCTGTTTACATGGTAGACATGGCACACATTGCAGGCCTTGTTGCTGCCGGACTTCACCCCTCACCTGTTCCGTATGCAGATGTTGTTACAACAACAACCCACAAAACTCTCAGAGGACCGAGAGGCGGACTTATTCTTGCCAAAGAGGAATACGCAAAACAGCTCAACAAAGCAATTTTCCCGGGCAATCAGGGCGGACCGCTCATGCACACAATTGCAGCAAAAGCAGTTTGCTTCGGTGAAGCTCTCACTGATGAGTTCAAGGCTTATCAGCAGCA
>JAMPAE010000085.1 GCA_023667385.1 Ruminococcus sp. | reverse complement strand
AGGATGTTCCTGAAAAGCGATTCAGGTGACGGAATGTTGACGTCGCCGTTTTCATAGCTACTTCCGCAGACGTTCCATTTGCCGTCAGCGATGTACTGCTTCATTTTTTCGAATCTTTCAGGATAGTATTCCTCCATAAGCTCATAGCGATATGCGCCCTCGAAGTTAAACTTATAGTCGGGATACTTTTCAAACAACGCAAAATTTTCATCAAGCGTATTTTTAATGCAGTCTGTGATTACATATTCAAAATCCCAGTTCCAGACTGTGTCAAGATGCGCAGTAGCTATTGTGTAAATTCTTTTTTCACTGTTCATGTTGCAACCTCGCTTTATTTTCTAACTTTCTCTCTTGCTGCTTCAAAAGAAGCAATTCCGCCTTTTTCGTCATAAATCTTTGCCGCTTCAAGGCAGATGTCAAGCGAAAGATTAATACATTCTTCATTTATGTTTGTCCATGTATCCTTACGTGTGTGATAATACGTTTTAGGATTGTGGTTCACACCGCAGAAGCCACAGGCTCTGATGCCGTATTTGGAAAAGCCTTCGGCATCAACTGCACCCGGATAAACATCGGCACGCTTCATGTTAATTTTGTTTGCAAGGCCTGCCTCATGAAGCAAATCGCCCACTGCTTCGCTGTCTTTAACAGTACCTGTGCAGCCCTGCGTATAAATTTGAAGCTGGTCAATTTCACGCATTGTGTCCATTGTGATCACAACGGTTTCAACCGCCGTAAATTCATCTCTATGCTTTTTCGCAAAAGCTTTGGCGCCCCTGAGTCCCGATTCCTCCGAACCTGAAATCAGGCAACAAACCTCTGTGTTTTCAAATCGGAAATCATTATCTGCCATTTCTTTGAGCACGCCCATTGCAACATAGCAAGCGGAAAGATTGTCATTTGCGCCGTCAACAACAACTCTCCAATTGATGAAGAAATACATACAGAAAATGAACGGCACAAAAATCAGCATGATGATTCCAAGCGTTTTCCATGAGCCTGCCGTAACCGGCACAAAACCAAGAGTAAATGAGCGCAGAAGCCTTGCAAGGGTAATCACAAAAATGACGAACATTCCGGCAATTGAGCCGCCCATAACCGGGGCAAGCGTTTTCATTTGACCATGAAGCGAAAACGTCCATTCGTTTGCTGCATCAGCATGACCGCCGAACACAATTCTTCTTTTAAGCTCGCCGCTTGGCTTTCTGACTGCGTAAACATTGCGTGAAACCTTTTTCGGAAAAAGGAAATCAACAAATTCAGCATAAAACAAAAACTCAAACAAGAACATCAGGATGCTCAAAAGCACCAGCACGGGAGGTATTGCAACAAGAACAAACTCCCCTGCTTTGCTGATTCCGCCGTCAAACGGGATGAACCAATAAAGCATAACGGCAACAAGGCAAAGTGTCACCGCAATGATGATGAAGCCCATGAATGCCGCAGGATGTAATTTGAAATCCTCCATGATAACACGGTCGCTGAACTTTTCAAGCTCACTTTTGAAATAAGCCTGACTGTCACGTTCGCTCTGCGTTCCGGGAGCTCTTTTTTTGAAGTTTTCGCAAACATAGCGGATGCCGTCTTTCATGTAAGACTTCGTGTGCTCGCTGCCTTTAAAGTTAAACATTTTGCTTTCACCTTTCAAAGATAAGTCAACCGGATTCTATCATAAATCCGAAGCGTTTACAATACGTTGCACTAAATTAGAATAAAAATACCATTAGATGCTTCAATTTACTTAAAAAGTAAGCCTGTTTCAAGTAAATACTTCCCCTACCCAAGGAAAAAGATACTTCCTGCAAGCAATACCTGTGCAAGATAATAGCTGACAAGGTTGGTACCCTCGGTTTTTCCGCTGTGCATATTCTTGAAGATGATGAACACAAGCACCGCATCGGAAATTACGAACGATACCGCTGCAACAATCATCAAAACGCAAACGTGAACACTGCCGCTCACCGCACATTCAATGCCAAGCCTGATTGCTCTTGCGAGCATTGAGCTGATTGTGAGCGCATAAAGCAAAACAGGCGCAGCCATTTCATCAAGCTTTATTTCGGCTTTCTTTTTAATAAGCAGGCAGGCAAGAAGCATAACAACAACAATGAGTATTTCATAAAGCTTTACCCCTGCGCTTGCTGAAACTGCGGAAATTGCATTTGTGTAAGAGACAACATAAGCAACATGGGCAAGCAGAAAGCTTGCAAGTCCAAGAACAAACATCATCCCTTTAAGGCTTACTGCAAGGAACAAATCGCCAACCCATGACAGCACAAGCCCAATGAGCATCGCCACCGAAAAGAACGTGAAGCCGCCCTGATGAATCACACCGAAAACTGCGCACATAATGAACAGCGTTGAGCAAATCATCTTTTTGAGCTTATATGGCTTTTTGTTGCCGAGGCAATGAATATAAATCGGAACAAGAACAGCTTCAATGAGCGCCACCAGCGCATAGCCAATGACTGTTAAATTTTTAATCTCCATAATTTCTATGATGCGGGTACAATTTATAATGATCGGGGCAACCTTGCCCGCAATACCGCACATCAAGCCCTTTCTTCGTATTTTGGACGCTATATTCAAATTGCACAATTCAGCCAAGCGTCATTTTCGCTCAGCCGAATTGCAGAAAAATTCATCATTCAACGATAAACTTATGGAAAACCTTTTTACCTTTTTTGATTATTACGTGACCTTTTTCAAAGTCAGCTTTGCCGATGGTTGCCGTGAAATCAGCAGCTTTTACATCGTCAACGGAAACGCCGCCCTGGTCGATAAGGCGTCTGCCCTCACCCTTTGACTTGATAATACCGGCTTTGAGCATTGCATCAATGACAGTGATTGCACCATCGGTGAAATCTGCATCGGTAAGCACAGTTTTCGGCATATTTTCAGTGTCGCCGCCGTTTGAGAAAAGTGCCTTTGCAGCCTGCTGAGCTTTTTCGGCTTCTTCTTCGCCGTGGACAAGCTTTGTCAACTCAAAAGCAAGGATTTCCTTTGCTTCATTAAGCTGGCTGCCTTCCCATGAATCCATTTTGTCAATTTCTTCAAGCGGCAGGAAAGTCAGCATACGAATGCATTTAAGAACGTCTGAATCGGCAACATTGCGCCAATACTGATAAAACTCATAAGGGCTTGTTTTTTCGGGGTCAAGCCAAACTGCGCCCTTCTGGGTTTTGCCCATCTTCTTGCCTTCTGAATTGAGAAGCAGGGTGATTGTCATTGCATAGGCATCTTTGCCGAGCTTCTTTCTGATAAGCTCAGTGCCGCCGAGCATATTGCTCCACTGATCGTCACCACCGAACTGCATATTGCAGCCGTATTTTCTGTAAAGCTCATAAAAGTCATAGCTTTGCATGATCATATAGTTAAATTCAAGGAAGCTGAGCCCTTTTTCCATTCTCTGCTTATAGCATTCGGCTGAAAGCATTTTGTTGACTGAGAAGCATGAGCCAACATCTCTGAGAAGCTCAATATAGTTCAAATCAAGCAACCAGTCAGCATTGTTTACCATGAGCGCTTTTCCATCGGAAAAATCAATGAAACGGCTCATTTGCTTTTTGAAGCAATCACAGTTATGCTGAATCTGCTCTTTTGTCATCATCTGACGCATATCTGAACGACCTGACGGATCGCCGACCATGCCGGTGCCGCCGCCGATGAGTGCGATTGGTTTGTTGCCTGCCATCTGCAAGCGCTTCATCAGGCAAAGTGCCATGAAGTGACCAACGTGGAGGCTGTCTGCGGTTGGGTCAAAGCCAATATAGAAAACGGCTTTACCTGTGTTAACAAGTTCTTTAATTTCATCTTCATCAGTTACCTGAGCAATCAGCCCTCTGGCAACAAGTTCTTCATATATCTGCATAGTTAAAAATTCCTTTCAAAATGTAAATCACAATATATAATACAGTCTGTACTTTTTAATGTCAAGATTTATCAGCAAAGTCAATCAGTTCACGGGCAGACATCAGCGTTGCTTCGGTGATAATATCGCCGCCGATGATTCGTGCAATTTCATGAGTACGCTCATCGCCGTTTAGTTTTTTGACAACAGTAAATGTCTTATCCCCACTTGTGCTCTTTTCAATGAAAAGATGATTGTCAGCTCCTGCTGCAATTTGCGCAAGGTGCGTGACACAGATAATCTGCCTGCCGGTTGAAACCTGCTTCAGCTTATAGGCAATTTTGTGTGCCGCTCTGCCGCTGACACCTGTGTCAATTTCATCAAAAATCATTGTGCCGATGCTCTCACTGCCCGAAAGCACACATCTGATTGCAAGCATTACCCTTGAAAGCTCGCCGCCCGAAGCAATTTTGGAAAGCGGCTTCGGCTCCTGACCGGAGTTTGCACTGATGAGAAATTCAACTTCATCAATGCCGTTTTCCTGCGGTGCAGTCTCAGTGAACAAAACTTTGAACGATGCCCCCCGCATATCGAGATAAGCAAGCTCCGCCATAACGTCAATTTCAAACTGCAAAGCAAACTCTTTACGCTTTTCAGAAATAGCCTTGGCTTTTTCACAAACCTCAGCTTTCAGCTTTTCGAGTTCATCTTCAAGCTGAGCTGCTCTTTCGTCGCTTGTTGCAATTGAATCATATTCGGTTGAAATTTTTTCAAGATAACCAAGCATTTCCTCTTCGGTGCTGCCGTATTTTCTTGAAAGACGATAGAGCAAATCAAGACGTTCTTCAATGCTGTCGATGTCGATGTCAGCTTCATCCATTGAGGAAATTTCACCGCTCAAGGCAGAGATGCAATCCTCCATTTCATAGCGGAAACTGTCGATTGACTTTTCATATGTTTCAAATTCAGAGTGATAATCACTCAGTTGAGCAAGAAAGCTGCTCAGATTATAAAGCGAATCCATCAGCCCAAACGTGTTTTCATCGCCGCTCAGAATTGCATGAGCGTTATAAAGCGAGCTGATAATTTTTTCACGGTTTTGAATCTTTTTCTTTTCCGCCGTCAGTTCTTCCTGCTCTCCGATTGTTATATTGGCGTTTTCAAGCTCATCAATCTGATATTTCAAAAACTCCAAACGCTGCAATTTGTCGGTTTCATTCTGCCTGAGCGAGGAAAGCTCACGCTTGACTTTGAGCATTTCACGGTATCTCTCACGATATTCTTCCTTGAGTGCTTCAATGCCGGAAAGTGCGTCAATATATGAAATGTGACTTTCCTTTTGCAAAAGCTTCTGGCTGTCATGCTGACCGCAGATTGTGATTAAATCAACACCGATTTTTTTCAGCATTGAAACTGTCACAGGCTGACCGTTAATTCGGCATAAGCTTCTGCCATCTGCAGTAATCGTGCGTGTTATCAAAAGGCTGGCATCCGCTTCGGGTTCAATTTCAAGTTCTTCAAGTGAAGTGGTAACAGCATCGGAGATATTTTCAAAAAATGCAGTCACCTTTGCGTTTGCTGCGCCGTCACGAACAAGCTCTTTTGAGGTACGCTCGCCCAAAATTGCATTGATTGAATCAATAACGATCGACTTACCTGCGCCCGTTTCGCCGGTGAGGATGTTAAGCCCCTCGTCAAATGTTATGTTAGCGCTTTCAATGACCGCAACATTTTCAATTTTAAGATTAGTTAACATAAAACCATGTCACGCCTGCAAAACACAAGCCGAATCCTTTCTTTTAATCTCTTTGCTTTTTGCATTACTTTGATGCAGTCAAAAACTTTTTCATCCACGCTGTGAACTCTGCCGCTGCTTCTTCGTTGCGGCAAAGAACAAAAATTGTATCTTCACCTGCAAGGGTGCCAACAATTTTTTCCGATGCAAGGGTATCAATTGCTGCGCAAGCTGCCTGAGCCATACCGGAATAGCACTTGACAACCGTTGTGTTGAGTGCATAATCAACGTGTACGATTGAATGAGACAAAATTGAAAAATACTTATCGGAAAAATCAATATTGTCACTTTTAACATATGAATACTTATACTGACCATCTGCAACGGGTGATTTCACAAGCTTCAATGACTTAATGTCCCTTGAAACGGTTGCCTGCGTAACTTTATATCCCATTTCGTTGAGCTTGAGCATAAGCTCCTCCTGAGTTGATATATCTTCCTTTTCAATCAGTGCAAGTATCGCATCGTGTCTGTTCTTTTTCATTTTCAGTTCTCCTTTCAGGCTCTGCGTTCAATGAGCTTTGTTGAAAGCACATCTGTGAAGCTGTCTGCCTTAATCCTGATTATCTTCAAATATCTTTCAGCTCGTCTGATGAGTAATTTGCTGTTTTTGCCGATTTCAACGGCTTTTTCTCCGTCACAACTGCAAACCGGCAAGCATAAGTCACGGTTTGCAACGTTCAGCTCAATCACTGATTCCGGCTTAAAAATAAGCGAGCGTGCAAAAAGCGAATGAGTGCAGATTGGCGTGATAATGATGCTTTCGATTGTTGGTTCAACAACAGGTCCGCCTGCGGAAAGCGAATATGCAGTTGAACCGGTCGGTGTGCTGACAATTAAGCCGTCACCGTAATAGTTGTTGACCTTTTTGCCGTCACAGCTAACGTTAATTTCGCAAAGCCTGAGCGACATACCTCTTGCAACAACCGTGTCATTAAGACAATAATATTTATCAA
>JAMPAE010000084.1 GCA_023667385.1 Ruminococcus sp. | reverse complement strand
AGCTGTTACATTTCATTTTGCAGCAGCTTCTTTGTTTATTTATTATATCCAATGTTATAAAGATACTCCTCAACCGCATCACGCCAATTTGGTAATCTGCAAAAGCCGGCATTGTCAAGGCTCTGCTTTGAAAGGCGTGAGTTAAGCGGACGGCTTGCCTTGCTTGAAAACTCAGCCGATGTGACAGGGTTCACCTTTGTTGGCTTGCCTGCAAGCTCAAACGTTTTTGAGGCAAGCTCGCTCCATGAGCAAAAGCCTTCGTTTGTGGCATGATATACGCCATATTTCTCCGTCATAATCATGTTGCACAGCAAAAGCGCAAGGTGCTTTGAATAAGTCGGTGAACCGACCTGATCGCAAACAACATTCACGCTTTCATGCGTTTCACTGAGTCTTAACATTGTGTGAATGAAATTGGTGTTTTTTTCGCCGAATACCCATGAGGTTCTGACAATGAAAAACCTTTTGCAATGCTCTGTGACAGCGTTTTCGCCTGCCAGCTTGCTTTTGCCGTATACATTCAGCGGCGCTTTTTCATCATCGACCTCAAACGGAGCTTCTCCGTCACCTCTGAACACATAGTCAGTGCTTACATAGAGGATTTTAATATTCATTTTTTCGCAGCAGCGTGCAAGGTTCAGTGTGCCGCCGTAATTAACATCCATACATCTTTCTGCGTCATCCTCTGCCCTGTCAACGGCAGTATAGGCTGCACAGTGAATCACAGCATCAGGGTTATGCTCTGAAAAAAAAGCTTCAACCTTTTCCCTGTTGGTAATGTCAAGCTCGGCTGAATCAGTTGCAACGTGGCTGATTCCCCTGCTTTTGAGAATTTCACAAACGTCGCCGCCAAGCTGACCGCCTGCTCCTGTTACAATAATCATGATTTATTCTCCATAGACGAAATTTGCATCACTGTTACAAAGCAGAGGTGCGTTAATATCTTTTTGTGAGAGGGTTGGATTCTGAACGTTCCATTCAACAGCAATTGCAGGGTCGTCATAGCGGATGCTTCGGTCGTTTTCAGCACTGTAATACTCGTCCACCTTATAGAAAACCTCAACGTCATCGGTGAGAGTTACAAAGCCGTGAGCAAACCCTTTTGGCAAAAAGAGCATTTTTTTATTTTCAGCAGTCAGCTTTACCGATACCCATTGAAGATAAGTCGGTGAGCCTTTGCGAATGTCAACGGCAACATCAAGAATTTCACCCCTTGTGCAGCCGATAAGCTTTGACTGCGCCATTGGAGCTTTTTGAAAATGCAAGCCTCTGAGCGTGCCTTTTTTTGCAGAAAATGAGCGGTTATCCTGCACAAAATGCACATCAATGCCGCCATTTGCAAGCTTTTCAAAGCTATATGATTCATAAAACCAACCACGGTTATCGCCGAAAACCTGCGGTTCAACAATTTTGACTTCTTTAAGTTTTGTTTCGGTAACTTTCATTCTGCCACCTGCTTTCATCTGTTTACACAATAGTTACCTTATTTTTATTAATTATCCTATCGGCATTTATTTTAGTCAAGTTGAGATTTTGATAATATCTTGTCCATATCCATTGAAAAACGCTTCAAAGTTTGATATACTAAAAAATACGCACGATTGTGTGACATTTAAAGTATGAGGTGATTACAGTGCCGATTAGAATTGACGACAGACTTCCTGCAAGGGAAAGCCTTGAAAGTGAAAACATTTTCGTGATGACAGAAAGCCGTGCTGAATTGCAGGACATCCGTCCGCTGAAGATACTCATTCTCAACCTCATGCCCACAAAAATTGAAACTGAAACTCAGCTTCTGAGGCTTCTCAGTAACTCACCGCTTCAGGTTGACATTGAGCTTCTTCAAACTGCAACACACAAATCAACGCACATTGATGAATCACATATGCTCACGTTTTACAAGACTTTCGATGAGGTAAAGCACAAAAAATATGACGGCATGATTGTCACCGGTGCACCCATTGAGCACATGAATTTTGAGGACGTAGATTATTGGCCTGAACTTTGCAAAATTTTTGAATGGACAAAGACTAACGTCTATTCAACGTTTCACATCTGTTGGGGCGCACAGGCCGCACTTTATTATCACTATGGCATTCCAAAGCACAAGCTTAAAGAGAAGATGTTCGGCGTTTTTCCGCATAAACCGCTTGATTTACGCCATCCGCTGATGCGTGGCTTTGACGATTGCTATAACGTTCCGCAATCACGCCACACGGAAACACGCTTTGATGACATTGCAAAATGCAAAGATTTGCAGATACTTTCATATTCCGAGATTTCCGGCATACACCTGCTTTCAGACCTTGATTGCAGAAAATTTTTCGCAACAGGCCATTCCGAATATGACGTTGACACGCTGGCAAAAGAATACTTCCGTGACAAAAACAAGGGGCTTGACATCAAGGTACCATATAACTATTTTCCTGATGACAACCCTGAGAAAGCGCCAATCATGACATGGCGGAACGTTGGAACGCTCATGTTCACAAACTGGCTCAACTATTTCGTTTATCAGCGAACCCCATATGACATTAACTCGATTAATTAGGAATGAGAAATTGAAATTAAAGTTGATATAAAACAATCCCGTAGAACTGTGTGTTCTGCGGGATTATACATTTTCTAATTATTTGATTGAAAATTGCATAATTATGATTTTCACAAATGCAAAGTAAAAGTCATGGACATCTTGCCTGTAATCGTAGGTTCTCATTTCTAACTAAATCACGCAGTTATTCACATCAAACTCACGTTTCACAAGCAAAGTGTGCAGCGTTTCTCTGACATCAAAGGTCAGCTTGCAGGGTTTGATTTTAACAAGTGCATCTGCGGCACTCATGACAACATTGTAATATGCGCTGCCCTGCTCATAATGATTTGTTGTGCCGTCCATGAATGAAAGCATCATTTCATGCACAATTTCGATTATCGGCTTATCACTCATCGCTTCTATATCTCTGCGATTGAGATTTTCGGCTAATTTGAGCCGTTTCAGCAGTTTGCACACATCTTTTACCTTTGCTTTTTGCAGCGCCTTAAACAATGGTTTTGCAAGCGGATAAATCTGCTTGAATTTTTCACCGTCAAGCTGCAATGCCGTCAGCCTGTTGCAGAAATCCTGCTGATTAGTATAGGCAGTATTTATTACACTGTCAACCAAAGTGCACGCCTTGGCTGCAAGATATTTTTTTGTGTTATATACCCTGCCGTCAAAAGAAAAATTCGGAAAGCTTTCGGTTGTGATTTGCAAACTGCCGTTTTCTGCTGTTACACTGACGATCGGTGCAGGAAAGCCGCAAAGCGAGCCAACGTTTACCTGCGTTATCGTATTACCGTTTGGCGAGGTAAATTTATCAATACCCTGCATATGCGAATGACCCACAAACATATATCTAAGCCCGGCATCAGCAAGCCTTGAAGCAACCTCTTCCCTGTCTCCAACGCAGGTGCCGCCGCCTGTTATCAACGGATGTACATTCGGCATGATCAGGTGATGCTCCATACCAATGAGGATTCTTCCGTCCGCTTCTGCTTTTTTGATTTGATTGTCAATCCAGCAAAAATGCTCTTCCTTAAAGCCGGCTCTGCCCTTTCCGTTTTGATCGTCATTGAGGGCAAGCAGGCGCACATTTTCGCCAATGTCAACGGTATAGGAACAAGTTCCCAGGTGAGTGATGTATTCGCTGATTGCCTGCTTAGGACCAAAGTCATAATAGAAATCTCTAAGCTGTTCATGCGGCATTGTCGGCACATCGTTTGAAACACTGTTGCCGCTGAACCTGCGTGGATTTTCATCGCAGCACCAGTCATGTGTGGCGGAGATAACATAAACCGATTTATCACGGCTGAGCGCATATAATTTTTCACGAAATTCCTTGTGGCTCACCATCTCGCCGTCATTTGTCAAATCGCCAACAATCATCACTGCATCCGTATCGCTTGCTGCTATATAAGAAAAGGCGGCATCAATGATACCGCCGGTTTCCTTTAAGCATTTTTGATCAGAGTCACTTCTGAGCTGATAGGCTCTACCGTTATCTGCCAATGAAAGCGAAAAATGGTGAGTGTCGGCAATAAAAGTCAATTTTGTTTTATGCCTGTTCACTTGCTGCCTCCGCCTCTGCGTTTGCTCTTGCTGCTGCAAGTTCTTCACGTCTTATTTTAAGATCTGCCATCATCTCTTTATGGCTCTTGGCTGTAATATTATAGAAATGCATCGGGATGAGCATGAGAAGATAGCCAACAGCAGGAACAAGAGTTGTCATGATGAAAAGTGCCCAGTTTGTTCCTGTGTTTTGAGCAACATTACCGTCTGAGTGAGAAATATAGCCTGTTAAGCCGAGAATTGCAAGACCGATTGATGATGAGAAAGTGTTCTCAACCTTACCGGTGAATGACATAATTGAAAGCATTGTACCGTCTGCACGAGTACCTGTTTTCCATTCAATATAGTCAACGGTTTCAGCTTCCATTTCCTTTTGAATAAGGTTTTTAAATTCAAGCGGAATTGTTGAAAGTCCTGTGAAGAGGATAACCAAAATACCAACAATAACAGAAACAGATTCGCCTGCGCCCTTATTCATCAAGCCGTTATAGGTGAGACCTGCAAAGAGCAAGTGAATGATGATTGCTGAAATGCAGCAGAACTGATAAATCTTTCTTGAGTCTGATTTTTCACCAAGCTTTTCAACAATTTTCGGAACGATGAGACCTGCAAGCAAAAATCCCGGAAATTTAACAACATCAATAAATACATTGTATTTGCCGTTTGACATGAGATCATAAACGAAGTAATATGAAACCTGTTCGGGGATTTTGCAAAGGATGAAGAAAATGTTTCCGATAAAGAGCATGAACAACGGTCTGTTTTTGAAAAGCATTTTAAAGCAATCTTTAACTGACGGACTTTCTTCTCTGTGTTCAACTCTTTCACGGGTATTTTTATAAGTCAGACGAGTGAGGAAGAAAATTCCGATTGCCGAAATGATTGCAGATGTGAGGTATGCTTTAGCTGTGTGATCCTTGAAATACGGAAGCAAGCCACCGGCTGCAATGAATACCTGAGGAAGAGCACCAACAATTGAACGTGTGATTGAGCTGATGCCAAACAGCTTCGTTCGTTCAACACCGCTCGGCGTGATGGAAAATGCCAAAGCACCCATTGGAATGTCGAATGCAGTATATGTAACATCGAGCATTACAAAAAGGAAAGTTGCATACGCAATGTTAACCCAACCGGGCATATTAGACGAACCGACAAAAAACAATATCATAACAATAGAAACAAAAATCGGTGCCCATTTAATATACGGACGCATCTGACCGTCTTTTGTTCTGGTTTTGTCAACAATAATACCCATGACAGGGTCATTGATTGCATCGAAAATTCCGCAGAATAACCTGATTTTTGACGCAATTCCCATGGGGTTTTTAAGCTTAACAAATAAAACATCTGTCAAAAATTTGTTGATGTACTTTGAGCTTGTCATGCTGGTATTCATACCCTGAGCACCACGACCCACAGCATAAGAAAGCGTTTCTCTCCACGTCAGCACGGTTTCCTCGCCAACATCTTTTTTGATGATTTTACTATCAAGAAATTCTCCAACTTTTCCCATCTTGATAACCTCACTTTATCTTTGTTATTTTGCTGCCTTTGACAAGATAGACATTTTTGCTGATGTCCATCATTGATTTATCGTTCATTGAATCAGTATAAAAATTCTCAATTTCAGCGTCAGGATAGCGTTCACGAAAGAGCTTGACCTTGTTTTCAAGAAAGCAAAGCCTTGTGAATTTACCTGTTTTCCTGTCAACGGCTGAAGTGATGTAATTTTTGATATTCATTCTACGAGCGATTTCGTCAAAGATAAAATCTGTTGTACCGGTGACGAAAACGTCATCATCACGGCGGATTTTTTTATAAAACGGTTTGATTTTCTTTTCGTGCTTATCCCAAAACTTCACCGTGTCTTCATCAAGAGTTTTGACGTGAACATAATAGCCCTCAAGGAAGCCGGCATAAGCCTCCACCGCTTCTTCAACCGTGAAAAGATGCAAACTATCTTTCAGCCAGATGAAAAGCAGTTTTGGAATAAACCTCCAGATTTTTATGTCGTGAAAAACATAGTAGATGATGAAATCCACAAGCGTTTCACCGTCATAAACCGTGTTGTCAAAATCATAAACGTTCATAATTTCACCGCAATAACCGATATTGAATTAATTATATTAAATCAACAATAAATTGTCAATATTATAATCACTGTTTTTTGTTAAATCTGACGAAATGAAGACATTTTTTTGATTTTTGTCGCTTTGAAGCGATTTTATACGCCAATCCACATTACTGTCTCTTGGCACTAACTACTGATTATTCATCACTAATTCAAAAAAAGCTGCCCTTTCGGACAGCTTTGTATTTTATCATTAGTGGCGGTTTCTTCTGTTATCACGTCTCGGTCTTCTTGCGGAATCCTCACCGTTGTCTTCGGGAACTGCGCCTTCAATTTCAATGAGAGCATCACGTCTTGAAAGATTGATTCTGCCCTGATCGTCAATTTCGATTACCTTAACGATAACCTCATCACCAACAGCAACGCAATCTTCAACCTTTTCGGTTCTCTTCACATCAAGCTTGCTGATGTGAACAAGTCCCTCTTTGCCCGGAGCAATTTCCACAAATGCACCGAAGC
>JAMPAE010000083.1 GCA_023667385.1 Ruminococcus sp. | reverse complement strand
AAATCCGGATAAGGCAACCACAGGCGATTATGACACAACAGGCGTTCCTTATCTTGAATACGGCAACGATTGGACACGTGAAAAGGCCGAATATGTTCTTGACAATGTTGATGAAATCCTTGATTCAGTTGTTAAGATGATCAACCCCGAAAGCGATGAAACAATCAACGAAATGCTTCAGGGCTTGCTTAACTCACTGTTCAATAACAGCAACATTGACGGCGTTGTTGAACTCTTCATCAAGCTTGGCTATATGATCAACAATGATGCAGTTTATGACTTGCTTGCAAATCAGGTAAATCTTGAACTCAGATCATGGGCTGCAACATTCGGTGAATACTTCCCGGATATTGTCAGCGAATATGTTGCTGAGGGCGAAGAAGGCCCGGACTTCTCAAAGGTTAAGAAGATTGAGGGCGTCAGAGTTGCAAAAGATGCAGACGGCAACCTCATCAAAGCTGTCAAAGACGGAAAAGAATATGTAACATGGGAATATCTTGACGAAAAAACAGGCGAATATGTTGCATTTGTTGACACAGACAAAGACGCATTCGTAACACTCTTCCTCAAGATTATGGATCCGTTTGCAGACATCCTTGCAATGATGTTCTCAGGCGCTGAACTTAATATGTTCAACGACGCACTCACAATCAAGGGCTACAAGAGCTATGCAAACTCAATCGGTATTCTCCTTGAGATTCTTGGTGTCAATGAACTTTCTGAGAAAGAGATGAACGGATATAACCATATTCTCACTCAGGCTGAATATGACGCAATGAACCCAACTGATGCCCTTAACTACATCATCAGCCAGTTTGTTGCATACATTGACTATGTACTCAGCGGAAACACAGTTGAAAAGGTTATCGGCCTCATTCCGAGATTCACATATTTCGTTGAATCAAACGGACTTTCAGTTGTTCTTCACAATCTCCTCATGCCGATCCTTGTCATTCTTGACGACATCAGACCTATCCTTGACGTAAATCTTAACGGTGTTGCAACAACAATCCTTTCAGATATACTCAATCAGGTTTCAGATGCTCTTGGCAGCGGCGAAGAAATCAAAATTGAGCTTGCTCTTGATAAGATTCTCAGCGCTGTTACAGGTCAGGGCATCAGCGACTTTGACCCGGCTCACAAGACATATAACATCACACTTGATCACTTCACAATGACATCACTGCTTGGCTGGGTTGATACCTTCCTTGGCACAAACCTTGCAAACAGCGCACTTGTCACAGAAGGCGTTAAAGCTGTTCTTGCTCAGCCGAAGAAGATTGAAAATTCCGTAATCGGCACAGCATACGGTGCAAACATTGCAACAGTTGACTCACTCACAATTTTTGTAACCTCACTTGTTGAAGCACTTCAGGCTCCAAGCGCTGACCTTGCATCATCAAACGGCGAAACAATTTGTGCATTTGTTCAAAGCATTTTGCCGAAGGACACAGAAATTGACATCCTCGAAATCTATAATGCGGTTATCAGCATCATCAACGGACTTGAAATTGAATATAAGAATCCTGACTGGGGTTACATGTTCACAGGTTCATATGATGTCACAGATGGTGTTATAGGACTTCCTGAACACACCATCAAATATCTCGAATATGACAATGACTGGGATAAGGAAACAGCAGCTAAGCTTGACGAATCATTCGACGCTCTTGTTGATGTAATCCTTAACATGATTCTCGGCGAGGACAACACCATCGCTCAGCTTCTGAACAGCGTTCTTGACGATAAGGTTTACACAGATGCAAACCTCAAGACAATTGTTGAGCTCATTGTTAACGCAATCGGCGGCTTCGATGAATCACTTCGTGGACTTGTTGACGCATCACTTGACACAAATATCGGCAGTTGGTTCGATATGTGCGACAAGACAACAGATGAAGAAGGCAACACTGTATATGTACTCAAAGACGGTTACTTCGGTGTTGACAAAGCAGCAGACAAGAAAGCAGCATTTGTAAACGGCATCAAGAAAGTTCTTGCTCCTGTTAATGAAGTTCTTTCATGGCTGTTCTTCGGCGATGACTATAAGTTCCTCACAGGTTCTAAGAAAAACGATGACGGCAGCTATGTCTATAATGATGTAATCACAATTGCAGGCGGCAAGGGTTATGACTTCGGTCTTGTACCGATTCTTGAAGCTCTCGGCTGTGAAATGCCTGAAGCTGACTCATTCAAGGGTGCAGACGGCAAATATGACGTTGGTGCAGCAGTTGAAGCAATTCTCAATGCAGTTCTTGCAAGGGTTGATGAAATTTCAGGCAAGCCTGCAAACGAAGTTCTCCAGCTCATCCCGAACATTATCTATTTCATTAATGCAAACGGTCTCAGCGTTTCATTGAGCAATCTTCTTGCTTGCCTGACAGGCGTAATTGACAAATTTGCTCCTGTGCTCAAGCTTGTTCTCAAGACTGACGATGTTACTCTCGGCGCACTTGTTAAACAACTTGCAGGCATTGACATTGACATCACAGACCTTTCAATGGGTGCCATCGTTAACCTCATTAAGGATAACGTTGAAGGCCTTGTAATCAACGACAAAATCTGCGAATTGATTTCAACATTCTATATCGGCGAACTCAAGCAGTTTGTTTCTGCAAACGGCGAGTTTGCTTATAAGATGCAGTATAATGACAAAGAATCAAGAGCAGACATGATCACAATCATCCTCAGCCTTGCACTTGACCTTGTTAAGGATAACAGAGAATTGTTCAGCAAGCTTCTTGGTGAAGACATTGTAAGCGTTCTCTTCGGCATCCTTGACGGTATCATCAGCAACATCACATATATTGAGCCGAACTGGGCTTATATGTATGACGGTGAAGATGCACTTGATAAGCTTGCAGCAAACGGACTTCCGAAGCGTTCAGGTCTTGCTTATGCAAACTACACCAAGTATACAAACAACTGGAACGATAAGACGGCTGAATATCTTGCTGAAAATCTCGGTAAGATCATTGACGATGTAATCGGCGCAATTAAGGGCGACGGTTCAACAGTCGGAACAATTCTTGAAGCTGCTCTTGCAGATAACGTTTATAAAGATGACGTTCTCAACGCAATCATTCCTGAAATCGTTAAACTTCTCGGCAACCTTGATAAGGCAATTCTTGATGCAGTTGGTGCAGTTCTTGACGCTGACATTGACGCATGGTTCAAGATGTGCGACATTGAAAGAGATGCTGACGGCAAGATCGTTAACGTTACCTGCAACAAGAAGTGGGGCGTTAACTCAAAGGATACATTCGTGGCTGCCCTCACAGAAGCTGTTGCTCCGGCAGGCAGAATCATTGAATGGCTCTTCCTCGGCAAATCATACACATTCTTCAACGACATCAACGGTGATGACATCATCACAATCGCAGGCGGTCAAGGCTATGCAAACGGCATTGCTCCTCTTCTTGAGGCTCTCGGCTGCGAAGCAAAACCGGCAGGCGATTATAAAAACGGCGCAGAAGCAGTAAGCTTTGTTGTTGCAGCTCTCCTCGGTAAGGTTTCAGATCTTTGCACAGGCGACACTGTAAGCAAGCTTCTTGATATGCTCCCGAACCTTGTTTACTTCATCAACGCAGGCGGTGTTGCAACTGTTGTGACAAACGTTCTTGCTCCTGTTGAAGCACTTCTTGGTGCTGTTGAATCACTCATTGGTGAAGTTGACATTGAAGGCCTCATCGGCTTCCCAATCAAGAGCATCACATTCTCAACCATCCTCGATCTTATTACTGATGCAACAGGCATCAAGTTCAGAGCTGACAGCAAATCATTCATTGAAAGCTTCTATATCGGTAAGGTTAAAGCTTATGAATCTGTAAACGGCAAAACAGCTTACAAGATGTCATATTCTGACAAGGAAACAAAGAGAGATATGCTCACCATACTTCTCTCACTTGTTATCGAAAACATCAAGTATGAAGACAATGAAGAACCTCTTACAAAGCTTCTTGGTGAAGACGTTTACGGTTCAATCTATAAGGTTCTTACCCTCACCGAAGCAAAGGCAATGCAGAACTTCTCATGGCTCTATACTGAATATGCTGACACAAACAAGACATTCAGCGCAGTTGAAACATCAGTTAAGTTCAAGGGCACATATAATAACATCTGGACAAGAGAAAAGGCTCAGTACATTGCTGACCGTCTTCCGGATTTCATTGATGACATCCTTTGCTTGCTCGGCTTTGAAATTAACGGCGTACAGATCAGAAACCTCACAAACCTCATTGATCAGCTTCTCAACGGTAACCTTTATACTCAGGCTAACGCAGATGCTATTATCAATGCACTCAAAGGACTTACAGCTCAGATTTCACAGCTTGAACCATATGGTAAGTACATCGTTTCAATTCTTAAAACCTCACTCGGTCTTGATCTCACAGCATGGGATAAGATGACTGTTAAGGTTAACGACGGTGACAAAGAATCATTTGCTGATGCACTTGCTCAAATCGTAGCTCCGCTTCATCCGATTCTCAAGGTTCTTCTTGCCGGTGAAGACATCAGCTTCTTCTATGACATCAACGGTAAGACACAGATCGTTATCCCGGGTTCTGAAGGCTATGCATATGGTATCGTTCCGCTTCTTGAAGCACTTGACTGCAAGAAGATTGCAACTCCGGCTGAATTTAAGAAGATCATCAACAAAGATCCTGCAAAGGCAGTAAGAGCTGTTATTGATCCGGTTCTTGCAAGAATTGATGACATTGCAAAAGATCCTGCAAACAAGATTTTCGACATGATTCCGGAACTTGTTTACTTCATTGATTCAAACGGACTTGACACTTGCGTAAACAACATCGCTAACTCGGCTGACACTGTTCTTGCAGCACTCAGCCCGATTATCGGCAAGGCAAGCATCATGGAACTTCTCGGCCTTGATTTGAAGACATATAACTTTGAGTGGCTTGTAAACCTTGCATTTGATAAGCTTCAGGAACTCACAGGTTATGACCTCACACCGATTGCAATGGATCCGATTGTTGAACTTACCACAGGTAAGGTTGTAAGCTACAAATCCATCAACGGCGAGAAATATTACAAGATGCAGTATGCATCGAACCTTGACAGAGCCGACATGGTAACTGTTCTTCTCCGTCTTGTTGTTAAGTTCGTTGTTATGGACGAAAACAGACAGAAGGTTAAGGACATCTTCAAAGATTATATTACCGACGAAAAATCATACACCACAGTGTGCGATCTCATCGACTTTGCAGCAGATAAGGTTGCAGAAGATCCGACAATGAGCGGTATCCTCTTCGTAATCTATTACATCTTCTATGGTCTTGACAGAGGCTTCGACAATGCGGATAAGATTTATCACAACGTTAACAATGTTTGGATAACAGTTCTCAAGCTCTTTGAAGAAAGCGGCGATCCATACTTGGTTGCTGTTTCAAAGATTCTCAAGCAGACTCTTAACAAGCACCTCGGCGGTATCTTCGATGAAGGCGGCGTTGCCTCCGGCGGCACACTGACATTCTTCCAGAAGATTAAAGCATTCTTCCAGAGAATCATTGACTGGTTCAAAAACCTTTTCAAATAAGAATAGGCTGAACCAATCAGTGTCACATCAAACTCAGCAATGAGTTGAAATCACAATCAAATCCCCAAGCTTAGAAATAGGCTTGGGGATTGTTTTCATCATGCGCCTTTGGGCATCACGTAATCAGTCAGCGCCTTGAACTCATAGCCTTGCTCACGTGCCTTGTCAATGATTTCACCAAGGGCTGCGGCATTATCTTTTGAAACAGAGTGCAGAAGAATGACTGCACCGTTGTGAAGCCTTGAGAGCACGGTTTCAACTGCGTAATCCTTGCCCTGAATTTTTTCAACATTCCAGTCGTTATATGCGACCGACCAGAACACGCTCATGTAGCCGAGCGAAGCAACAAGGTCAAGGGCACTTTCGTTATATTCCCCTGCGGGAAAACGGAAGTATTTTGCAGCGTAGCCGAAGTTTTCACGCAGATAGTTTTCAGTGGTTTCGATTTCCTCTGCCATTTTTGTGCGGTCAATTGAAGCGAAAGACGGATGTGTGTTGGAATGGTTGCCGACAATATGCCCTTCGGCAATCATTCTTTTGATAAGCTCAGGCTGCTTTTTGATGTGATCAAGCGTGCAGAAGAAAATTGCAGGAACATTTTTTTCTTTCAGTGTGTCAAGAACCTTGCTTGTCAGGTTTTCATATTCCCAGCCGCAGTCAAACGTCAGATATAAAACCTTCTCCTTGCTTGTGCGGTCGAGTGTGAGAGCACCGTATTTGTCAAAGGTGTTCTGAAAGGCAACAACAGTATGGTGCGGTTCGCCGCCGCTTGCCGGGCCGTGTGAGTGTGAAAGCTTTTTTGTTGACAAGCCCTTCGTGTTGTTCGGGTCGGAAACAGTGTAGCTGATTTTTTCAAGCGGTGCAAAGCCTGTTGCAGTGTCAGAACCACTGATTCCCGTGATGATCATGTCCTCGCCGACGTTGTAATTGATTGCGCTTGAATCAGGAACATCAATTTCGGTTTGCTTTTCGGCGGCACGGCTTTCGGCTTCGGTTGTGATTTGCTCGGTCACCGTGGTATCGCTTGGTTCGCCTTTTGTTGTTGCCGGGTCATATGACTCATTGATGACGCCGTTATTTCTGCCGCAGGCGCAAAGTGAAAAAATCATGGTTAATGATAAACAAAAGCAAAAAAATTTTTTCATGTTAAAAACCTCCTTGTTGTTTTACGGTATGCGCTTGAATATGATTTTGCGGAAAGTGTGTTTCCGCACAGTAAAATCGTTAAAGCTTAGCACCTGAAAA